>CAZGED010000042.1:0-11426 GCA_964525085.1 uncultured Senimuribacter sp. | reverse complement strand
CGGGACGGTGTGTTTTTTCCAGAATCAGGCCGCGAAAACCGCCGTGCCCCGGCTGGGGCGGAAAGCCTGCCGCGCAGAAGAGCCCTGCTGCGCCGCCGCCGATGATGATGCAGTCGTGGATCTTGTTGCAGTCGTGAATCTTATTGCAGTCTTGGATCATGTTGCCTCCTTTTTCCCAATCGCATGGATTCATGATAGCATATTTTGCCCGGGGCCGTCAACAAAAGTATAGGAACAGAGCGCGGACAACTGCCCGCGCTCTCGGATCAGAATAAAAGCTAGGTACTCGTAATGTATATGGTCAGCTCCTCAAAGTTGTCCACGACCTGCTGATGGATGAACTTGCGGCTGGTTAAATCAAACCGGAACATGAATACCTCCTTTCGATGCTGTTCTTTTTGATGCGGCTGCTTTTGACCTTGCTGATTTTGATCTTGCTCCTTTTGATGATGAGGCCACACCCTCTGTATGAAGTGTACTATATCAAATGGTACACTGTTAAGAGGCAATTTCCCGACGGCGTGGTTTCGCTTCCGGACGGGGTGATCTTTTAGTGGTTTGCCGTGTACAAACGGCGGCAAAAATGGTACAATAAATCCATGAAACACAAAGGAGATTATTTCTATGAATTATGACAACAATCATGAGAAAAGAAAAGAGGAACAGGGGGAGCCGCAGCGCTACACCTACGATCCTGAAGCGATATATAAGAAGGAGAAACCCGGAAAGCCGGGCCGCGGGCCGCAGGGATGGAAGAAAGGATTGATTATCTTTTTGATTGTCGTCGTGGTGGTGGTCCTGGCAGGCGTGGGCTGCAATGCCGGCGCAAGCCATTGGATCCGCGAGACCCTGGGCGTGACATCTTCGGATGACTACAGTTACAGCGAAGACTATATCGGCGTGCTGGAAGTTCACGGCACCATGAGCTCCGACAGCGACAGCAGCAGTACTTATAACCAGTCCTGGCTCCTCGCCAGGATCGACCAGATGATGAACGACCCGTTGAACCAGGGCATGATCCTGTCTGTGGACACGCCGGGCGGAGAAGTATACGCCATCGATGAGCTTTACCTGAAGATCAAAGAGTACGAGGAAGAGACCGGACGGCCTGTCTACACGTACATGGAATCCATGGCTGCCAGCGGCGGCTACTATATTTCCGCCGGAACGGACAGGATCTACGCCAACCGAAACTGCTGGACCGGCTCTATCGGCGTGACCATCGGGACCATCTACGATATCTCAGGCTTTCTGGAAAAGATGGGTGTGACGACGGTCACCATCAATTCCGGTGCCAACAAAGGCATGGGCAGTTCTACGGAGTCTTTGACAGAGGAACAAAAGGACATCTATCAAAGCCTGGTAGACGAGGCATATGAGCAGTTTATCGGTGTGGTTATGGAGGGGCGCGATATGTCTGAGGCCAAGGCGAAAAAGCTGGGTGACGGCCGGGTATATACGGCGAAGCAGGCTAAAAAGAACGGCCTCATCGACGAGATCGGCACCCTGGACGACGTGGTCAGCGGCATGATGAGGGATTACGAGCTGAGCGGCTGCGATGTGCAGACGATCAGCTACCAGCCGTCCACCTCTTTGCTTTCCCTCCTGTCCGGACTGACAAAAGATGACGACGCCCAAAGCCAGTACGACCAGCTGATGAAGCTGATGGAAGAGAACGGGACCTTTACGATCACCTATATGTCAGAGGTGAGAAAATAGGGAGCCGCAGAGAAGCCTGCCTGGCGCAGAGAAGCTGGCCCGCAGTGAAGCGGGCATAGCATAGTCTGAAAGGACATAAACGACATACATAATAGAAATGGCATAATAGGCGTGATGATAGAACAAAAGGAGATTGCCCCAATGAAAGATTCATTGGGACAGTCTCCTTTTTTCAGGGTTTACACGTTTTACACGCTTTATAAACTGCGTTACTTGCAGCGCACTTTTTTTACACTGCTGAAGGAGCCATAGAAATACTCCCCATAGCGGTATCTGTACGCGCGGACTTTAACATAGTAGGTTTTGCCTTTCTTCAGGCTTTTGATCGTTTTGTTCAGCGTTGCTTTGCCGCTGACTTTGACGGTTTTGTAGCTCTTGAAGGAAGAACTGGTGGAATACCGGATCTGATAGCCTGTGCAGTTCACCTGTTTCCAGGAAACCTTGATGCTGTGGTCTTTGCTGGAAGAGACGGATTTGATCGTTGCCTTGGACGGCTTGTAGTAGTCTTTGTATGTAAGGACGTTTACCTTACAGGTTGCTATGACGTTGCCGTATTTATTCTTGGCCGTGATCACCGCGGAGCCCTTTTTGCCGGCGTCCAGGTATCCGTCATAGACGCTGACCACCTTTGAGTTGGAGGATTCCCAGTAAACGTCGGTATCAGAAGCATTTGCGGGATAGACTTTTGCTGTCAGCTTCTTTGATGAGCCTTCCGCCATTTTGAGGGTGGTGTAATTCAATGTGATCTTCTCCACAGGCTGCAGCTCGAAGAAGGTGACGTCATAATCGGCTATAATGCTGCCGTTTTCTTTGATCTGCACGTGGAAAACGTCACCTGGCAAATACATTTCCACATCCTCCGGAAGAAAGATTACGCAGCCAGGCTGACCATAACGGGAATTCTCTACCAAAAACTTGCCGTCAGACGCGCTGCTGCTGAAGTTCCAGACTTTGTTGTCCCGCGTTCTTGTCAGTGTAACTGAAGTGCTGCCCGCGTTTACCGTCCGTCCGAAGGAAACGCTCCAGGCAACGTCTGGATTGAAAAATTCCAGAGGCATTTGCTGCGCAGGCCATGGAACGACGGTCGAAGACTGTCCGCTCGAATGATCAAAAGCATACATGACGCTGTAAGCGCCTGCCTTGCCGAACCCGGTGTACTGCATGGTTGGATTCAGACACCATCTTCTGTGTCCCTGATTGAAACCTGAACGGTTGCGTTCGTCAGAGATCCAGCCTTCTACGGCGGATTTGAAATTGCTCACGTTCCAGTAAAGGTTGCTGCTGCCGCAGCCTTTAAGGCCGAGCTGGTACAGGCTGTCGTCCATGCCAGACGGCTTTTTGGGACTGTGGCTCATTTCGTCGTTGGCGGCATTGACCAACGCGCCTGCCTGCGCCAACTGGGTATAGTAGGCGTCTAGTTTTACATCAGATGAGATGCCCGCGATGTAGCGCATGCCGTTGAGCATATCCAGCACGCCGTTCAGCGTCTCATCGGAAAGGGCGCCTGCCACATAGCCAGGACCGGTGACGACAGGTTTCTGGGAGTATGTGACTTTAAAGTCGTGATCCGCATAGATCTGTTGGAATCTCTCACGGATCTGCTCTTGGGTAGGGGTCTCCACGTTTACCCCTGTGGCGGCTGATACAGATCCAGTAATGGCTGTAAGTGCCAGACAGAGGGCGAGGAGCGTGGTAAGCGCATATTTTAGTCTTCTGTTCTTTCTTTTCATATTGACGTTCTCCTTTGTATATGTAAATATATTTTATCGTCAAAAGATGATCTTTGCAATAATATAAATAATATTTACTTAATATTCTACGCATGATGGCCGAAATTCGCATTACGTTTGCAGGGCGTCTTTGAAAGGATCGAAAGAGTCAAGACCGCCAAGGCCGATAAGACCGACAAGACCTCGGACAAGAGCATAAGCAATCGGCAGTTTATGAAGGTAAAGGCGAAAAGGCATGGACGATTCGCAGGGGCGGTCTAAGGGTGGCCTGGGAGCGATCAGCGGGCAGATCTGAGGAATAACTGTAATAAATGAGAACGACGAGTATGATAGCGAGTATATCTTTGTGGGGCCATTGGAAAATGGAGATGAAGATCCTGCAATATGCTATCTGTACATTCCCAGTGATAAGAAGGTTCAGCGGTAGGTTCCATCAAGGGATGTGACTTCCAGGAAAATGTAAAGTCGGCAATATGTATGAGTGTGAATAATGAGAATAATAAAGTTATAATTTCCTCTATAGAAGAATGTACCATGAAGACTTCAAGCAGGGCTATATTTTCTGATGGCCTTGCATCTTCCTGGGGAAGGATTGAAATGCTTAAAAACTGCAATATCGCCAGCGAACATATAGCTATTGCAGAAGGTATAATTGAAACTATCGACGGCGGAACCATCACCGGTAAGGCGGAAAACTACAATGGTACCATCAATGCAGGCGTAATCAATGGTACCCGTGTGTTGAAGATTACCGGTGGCGCAAGGATTGAAGGCACTAACCTGGTGGCAGTAAATGCGGGCGGTACAAACTGTACAGTGAAAGATGGCATCCTAAAGAGCGATACTCCGTATGCGATTTGTACAGATAATCAGACAGGCTCGCTGACCGTTAATGGCGGGACCTTCATTGGAACGGCAGAACCACCGCTGAAGATAGCTTCTGGGGAGATTTTCTATCCATTTGGCAAAACACTGACAGAAACCGGGGAAACCACGGATACTTATACTCTGGATTATAACGCCGACAAAATTCAAGCTGATACAGAGGCGGCTCTCGCAGAAATCACAGCGGCGACAGATGTTGAAAATAAGGCAGACCTGGCTGCACAGCTGCAGGAAAATATTAACGCTATTTCTGACGAAACCATGCGGGCTTCGGCACAGGAAAAGGCTGATGAGACTGTGAAAACGGTAAATGGCACGGTAACGATTACGCTGTGGGATGGAACGGCCAATCAGGATGTATCCGTCGCAAAGGGCGCTGTGACGACTTTGACCGGCCTGAAGACCGGCGACAAGATTGTCATCACGACCAAGAAGATCGAAACACCGGACGACAACGCTGCTTTGATCGAGGCAGTGAAGAACACCAAGCTGATCGCCAGCAGCGCGATGTCCACAGCAAAGGGCAAGAAGGCTGTTAAGGTTTCCTGGTACGCAGAGGACGGTAGTGATTTGGACTTCGACGGTTACGAAGTATTCCGCTCCCTGAAGAGATACAGCGGCTTCGGCACGACGCCGATCTTCAAGACCGCAAACGAGAAGTACTACAACACAGCCATTAAGAAGGGCAATAAGTACTACTACAAAGTACGCGCTTACAAAGTGATCGACGGTGAGAAAGTCTACACCGACTGGTCAACAAAGGCGTGGAGAACCGTGAAATAGGGGGCTTCACAGAATCCGCGAGGGAACGGAACTCACGGGTTTTGCAGAACTCGTGGAGCTTCACGGAACTCAAAGGGTTTCGCAGAACTCATGGAGCTTCACGAAACTCACGGAGCTTTATTGAATTTCACGGAATCTCATAGAATCTCATAGAATTTCAATACTATCTTCATAAATCTCAGAAAACCGCAGGGCTTTTTTCCTGCGGTTTTTCTTTTCATATCCATCGTAATATGGTACAATGAAAACTGTAAAATCTATGTTTTAGCTAAATTATTTTGTTGTCCTATATGGATTGCGAGACATGTTTGGAGGAAAAATGAAAGAACGAACAGTAAAACACAGGGGGCTGGCAGCGGTCCTGGCTGTCGTGCTCGCGGCGGGATGCTGTATCTGCACCACGTCAGCTTCTTACGCGGGGTCAGACGTCATCACGCTGTTAGATTGGAACGATGAGCTGGCGGACGCGCATACCCACAGCTTCACGCTGAAGGTGAACTGCCCCGGATTATTGTACATCGAATGCGGCAACGAGGAGAATGTGCCGTTTAGCCTTAAGCTTTTCAACAGAGACGGCAGTCTGTTTGAGGAAACGAGAAGCGGCGACGGCAGCAAAGTGTGGATCGAAAACGACGAGGCGAAAGCAGGCACCTATCGCGCCGAAGTCACTTCCTACGGTGACGCGAGCTGTACAGTGCAGGCCCGGCTTTATCGAAGCGGGCCCACATATAAAGAAGTGGCGAATAAGGCAAAGAGCCTCGCGACAAAGAATATTAAGTACAAAAATCTGGATGTAGGATATCAGTCCAGACTGTACGGGGCAAGCTTGGTAACCGATGTGAACCTTCACGCAAGGGAACTCTACGCGATGGTCGGGTCATTTGAGCCATATATCGACATAAAGAAGAAAGATGACGGTACAGCCGCCTTGCGGTTAGCCATAAAGGGCATGACTGCCATTTCCTCTGTGAAAAATGAAAGCCTCGACTTTGAAAAAGTGAGATTTTATACCAAAGACAGGACTACGACCTTTGAACTGGGCGACTGCACGTCCAAATACAAATACGATTACTATAGCGGAATCCACACGACGACTGCCTCCTGGTGGGCGACCCTGTCAAGTGACAGCAAGCAGAGGTCGGCCCAGCTGGATAAACTGATCACCATATTCAAACACAAAGGGGTCAAGGTCAAAGTATACGAACCCAGCGGCGCTTACATTTGGTGTGAGCTGAGCGAATCCTACCGCAAGAACTGGCTGGCGACATTCCAGAAATATAAAAAGCTGCTGGCTATGTACAGCTGAATCAGCCGGAATAAAATGAATCAGCCGGAATAAAAAAGGCTGCTGTATGATGGTGCGGACATGACGTTTCTCATACAGCAGCCTCATTGTTTCTGTCATGGCCGTTATTTTACCGGAATTTCGCTGCCTGCCAACGAGAGGATCTCCCGGCGTCCGGTCTGAAGCTTTCTGCGTAGCTTTTGATTGGTGCAGCTTTTGATGGCGGTTACCGTGCAGGGAAGCAGCTGATACTTCTTTCCCGTTTCCGGGTTTTTGGTCAGGACGCGGAGGGGATAGTAAAACTGATCCGCTATGACCACGTTTCCATTCTCATCGCGGGCCAGGGTCAGCGAAAGCAGCAGGCCATAGGCAGAGATGCGCTTTTTCGTCATGTGGGAAATGAAGTTGCCCAGAGCATAAGCTACAGGAACCTGTTTTCCTTCACTGTTTGTGACCGTGGTGACCGGCTGTACTGTATGGGAATGTGAGCAAAGGATGTAATCCGCACCGGCATTGGCGATTTCCCAGGCAATCCGCTGCTGCTTTGCCGTTGGCTGCAGAGACATTTCCTTTCCGCTGTGAAAATAGATGATGACGAATTCAGCGCCTGCCTCCCGCATTTCAGCGATATCCCGATTCACCTTTTCCTTAGAATAGTAATTCAGATGAACATTCTGCTCTTCCTCTGTAAAATCGAGAACCGTGTCATTGAAGTAGGTGGCGTAAGAGGCAAGCCCGATCTTGAAGCCTTTCTTTTCCAGCATCAGCCAGCGGGCCTCCTTTTGATCGCTGAACATGCCTGTGTGCAGAAATCCGTACTGATCTTCAAAGGCCAGGGTCTCCTTGAGCCCCTGTATTCCCGTATCGCAGTTGTGATTGTTGCCGTTGACCAGAACAGTAAAGCCCGCGCCGCGCAGGGCGTCGAGATAAGCCTCCGGCGCGTTGAGGTAAGGCTGGCCATTGATCTTTCGGCGCTCCATCGCCAGCGGATTTGACGTTGAAACTGGCGTCTCCAGATTTCCGATGACGATATCGCCGCTGTCCAGGATTTCCCTGATGTAGTCAAAGGCGTAGCTGAAATCGTATTCTTTGCCGTCAAAGGCGGCTTTTTGCTGTCTGCGCTGACACATCAGGTCGCCGGCAAGAAGCAGATTGAGATGTTCGGAGCCGGTTCCCTGCGGCTGAACGGTGATCCCCGCGCTTGCGGGCGTGGACGCCTCCGTGCAGGAAAAGAGCAGGGCGTCCAAGGCAAAAACAAACACAAGCGTCAGAATGACGGCCGCTTTGCCTCGCGGCATTTTGCTCCGCGGTGTTTTGCCTTGCGGTATCTTGACTTCCGGCGCTTTGCTTTGTGGTGCGTTGTCTTTTGACATTGAAAGGTCCTTTCTTCTCTCTAATTCCCAGGTGTTTTACAAAAATCTTTCGACGACCTTTTTCATGCCGATGCCGGCATCAACATAAGGCAGCTGGATGATGTGATAGCTGGCTTCCGCGTTTCCTTCTATGAGGCAGACACCCTGTTCTGTTACCGCGACATCCCATCCGACCATGCCGACGCCTTCCATGCGAAGGGCGGCCTGCTCCGTAATGGCGAGAACCTGATCCCAGTGTGGGATCCGGAAACCCAGGGTCGGAAGTCCTGATTTTGGATGTGTCGGGAAGTGAACGCCGTCCAGGTTGATCGCATCCATACAGGTGACGCCTGTGGTGACGTCGATGGACGCGATGATGCCGCCGGCGTGAAAGTTATCCACGACATCGCCGCAGCCCATCCGAAACCCGGCGTATACGTGATGGCAGACGCCGTCGTCCACGATGGTGAGGACGCGGATGGTATTGACCGACGAAGGGTTGAATGCGGCGATATCAGGGTGCTGGATGATACATTCTTCGCAGATCATGCGCTTGTCCGAACCCGTGATGCGGTCATAGATCTCTCTTTTATTTGTTACGCCGCTGCCGCAGTGAATTTTGATCACGCCTTTGCCCTGGGTCGAGGAGGTCGGCTTGCAGATCAGATCCTCCACGCCGTCGATCTTCTCCAGAAAGGTTTCGTAGGAAAGATTCTTGTTGATGAACCAGCTGCGATGGAACAGATCGTCATATTTCTTCGCGAAACGGCCCTTGTACCGCAGCGTCTTGGCGGCCTGGGCATCGTTGTTGTATTTGAAGATCAGGGCTTCGGAGACTTTCAGCGTCAGAAATGTCCTCTGCTCCTCCGGCGTGTGTTCGTAGAGCCGGAATTTGTAATAGTCCTTGAAAGAACTGCCGCAGTTCAGACGGGCCTCTTTGATCTTTTCACGGGCCTTTGACGCTGACCAGCCTGTCGCTTTGCAGACCTCCTCTACAGCGTGCTCACGGTCGGCTCGGTTTCTTTCTCTGGTCAGCTCGATATTCCGCTGAGACTGCGCCAGCTGCTTCTTTGTCCGTGACCAGATCTTCCTTTTAGCGTAGTATTTGTAGGAAAAGCCGGCTTCCCGCGCAAGATCCATTTTAGCTTTTGCTTCCTCATAGGACCAGCCGGTCTCCTGACAAACGTAGAGAATATATCCCTCGTTTTCAGCTTTTTTGTTTGCTCTTTGGGCAAGTCTGTTTTGTATCTTTTTGATGACTCCCATAGATGAACCTCCCCCTTTAGATCACTCCACGATCCATAATATCAATTTGTATTTGCAATAATAGAATTATATCACACTTTACATTTCTAAACAAGGGAAACAGGAGCGGGATCCGGGCCCGCGCCGGGAACCGCGCCTGAAAACTGCTGCTGCGCGTTTCGCAAGCCGGGCAAATCATCCGGCGGGCCCGGCAAAGGTTTGGCAAGCCGGGTGGATTTCCGTCCGGTACTTAGCAAATTCCCGCAAATAGCGATTCAGGCCGCACTGGGTGCGTGGCGTATATAGAGAACATCTTGCGGCGGCAACAACTGCAGAACGGCGGGACGAAAGAAAACAGAAGAGATAGAAAACCGAAGAAAATCATGAATTGTCGGTTGAGATAACATGGTATATGTGATATGATTGAAGCAAAGGTATAAATTAAGAAGATATAATAGAAAAGAGGTTACTGAATGAAAGCAGATAATCCGATGAAATCGAAGCAAAATGCAGAAAGGAAACCGTTTTTTTCCACCCGCGCAGCCGGCGCAGCCTGCATCGGCGACACGGCTAATACAGCCAATACAGCCTGCACTGCCAAAATAATCAACGCAGTGCGCACCGCCCGTACGGCCCGGCTGGCTTTGATCCTTGCAGTCATGATGGCGGTTCTGGCGCCGGCAGAGTCTTTTGCTGTGGTAAAGTCGGTGGCGAAGCCGGTGGAGACGACATCGCTGCTGTCTTCAGAGGCGATGAAGGAAAAGCATAACTTTGTAGAGGTGACCGCGGAGGGCAGCCAGCTGCACATCGTCTGCGAGACGCCGATCAAGGCAGAGACCTTTAACATCAATGTAAGGAGGGTGACGCCGACGTCCAGCAAGTCCCAGTGGCTCAAACGGGTGACGCCGGAGAAGAAGGACGGTTATTATGCCTTCTCCGCAGATGTGAACGTTTCCAGCCTTTCCGGAGACTATGTGCTGCTGATCACCATGCCGGGAAGCTCCGGCTCCATCGTGTTTTACAAAAACGCCAACTTCCGCGTGAAAAATGGAAAGGCCAGCCTGCTGAAGTTCAACACCATCGTAAGTGCCAACAAGACCATAGAAACCAAGGGAAGCAAGTATAAGACGAGCCGCTTTACCGACAAGTATCTCAGCGATATCAGCTTCGTGTTCAAAGATCCGAAGACCGGTAAAACAGCAAAAGTGACCAAAGCAAAGGTGAACTACTTTAAGAAGGTCGCGGATTCTGTGACAAAGGGAGCTACATCCGACTATGACAAGGCGCTGAAGATCTACGAATACGTGGCGAAAAACAGCTACTATGACGACGTGGCCTTTGCCACCAAGAAGAACCAGTACCTGGATCCGTACAGAAATCTGTATAATATGAGGAACAAAAAGAAATCCGCCAACAGCTCCGGCGGCAAAATGGCTACGGTATGCGTGGGCAACGCGGCTATCGTAGTGGCGCTGGCAAGAGCAGAGGGAATTCCGGCGAGGATAGTAAACGGACATCATATCAGCATGGGTACAGACAGATACTATAACTGGTCCAACGAAGAGGACATATCTAAGGTGGATCACTGGTGGGCCGAGGTCTACGCTGACGGCAGGTGGATCATCGTGGATCCGACGCCGGGCAACGGCAACCGCTGGAACAGCAAGACCGGCAAGTGGAGCTATACAGGCGTGACCAACTACATCTACTTTGACCCGACACCGGAGCAGATGGCAACCTCCCATGTGACTTACAACATCTTCGGAAAAGGCCTGTAGTCTGCGGCCCGCCAAACGCCGCCGTGAGCAGCGGCAGAGCATTTCGTGTACAGCGCGTACAGAACGCGCAGAAAGAAACAACTTTGTCAGGTAAAAACCCTTGACAGAGTCTCTTCCTTATGCTACACTATTACGGTGTCAGGGTTTGCACCTTGACAAAGCGGCTGCGGCCACGGCCATAGCCGCGGGGAATTCAACGAGAATTCAAAAAGAGGATTTCAGAAAGTAAATGATAGACAAGATCACACAGGCCAGTCTCCTATATGACTTTTACGGCCAGCTTTTGACCAAGCGAAAGCAGCAGGTCATGGAGCTGTATCACGAAGAAAACCTGTCCCTGAGCGAGATCGCCGAAGAATTCGGGATCTCCCGGTCGGCAGTTTACGAATCCCTGAAGACAGCGGAGAAATCGCTGGCGGAATACGAGGAAAAGCTGGGGCTGGTGTCCCGGTTCCTCAGGTCCGGAGAAGCCTTCCGGAAGATCGACAGGATGCTGGACGATCTCAATGCGCGCTATGCCGGCGACGAGGCGCTGACCGGGTTCCTGTCCGAGATCAAAGCCGTCATCAGCGGTCTCGAAGAAGACTGAACGCTCGGCAGGTAGACACCACCGGCAGGTCCGCGGAGACAGACAGCACGATGAGCCAGG
>CAZGED010000041.1:0-11660 GCA_964525085.1 uncultured Senimuribacter sp. | reverse complement strand
GCTGCGATGGCCTTCAGCAGGGCGCTCTCAAAGTTCCGGTCTCTGGCCATGATCTCACCGGTGGCCTTCATCTGGGTCCCCAGCCTTCTGGAAGCCGTGCGGAACTTGTCAAACGGCCATTTCGGGAACTTGACCACGCAGTAGTCCAGGGCAGGCTCAAAGCAGGCACTGGATCCCTGGGTCACGTAATTCTTCAGCTCGTCCAGGCTGTAACCGATGGCGATCTTGGCCGCGATCTTGGCGATGGGGTATCCCGCGGCTTTTGACGCCAGCGCCGAGGACCGGCTGACCCTCGGATTGACCTCGATGACGATGTACTCGTCCCTGTCCGGATCCAGCGCAAACTGAACGTTGCAGCCTCCTTCGATCTCCAGACTGCGGATGATGGCCAGAGAGGCGTCTCTCAGCATCTGGTACTGGCCGTCGGTCAGCGTCTGGGTCGGCGCCACTACGATGCTGTCGCCGGTATGTACCCCTACCGGATCCAGGTTTTCCATACTGCAGATGATGATGCAGTTGTCCTTTCCGTCTCGGATGACCTCATACTCCACTTCCTTCCATCCGGCTACGGATTTTTCCAGCAGGATCTGTCCGATGGCGCTCTTCTCCACACCCAGCCGGCAGAAATGGGCCAGCTCCTCGTCGTTGTGCGCGATGCCTCCGCCGGTGCCGCCCAGCGTGTAGGCCGGACGGATGATGACAGGATAGCCGATCTCCTTCACAAAGTCTCTGCAGGCTTCCACGTTGTCTGCGATCATGCTGGGCGGGATCGGCTGGCCGATGGACAGCATCAGCTCCTTGAAGGCCTCCCGGTCCTCCGCCTTGTGGATGCTCTCTTTGTTGACGCCCAGCAGCCTGGCGCCGTACTTCTCAAAGATCCCTTTTTCATCCAGGGCCATGGCAAGATTCAGTCCGGTCTGACCGCCAAAGCCTGCCAGAACGCCTTCCGGACGCTCCTTCTCTAAAATCTGCGTCACCGCATCCTCCGTGATGGGCTCCAGATACACCTTGTCAGCGATCCCCTGATCCGTCATGATCGTAGCCGGATTGCTGTTGATCAGAATGGTCTCGATCCCTTCCTCGCTGATGGCCTTGCAGGCCTGCGTCCCCGCATAGTCGAACTCGGCCGCCTGTCCGATGACGATGGGTCCGGAGCCGATGATCAAAACTTTTTTCAGTGTAAAATCTCTAGGCATTACAACCTTCCCCCTTTCATCAGATCGATAAATTTGTCAAAGAGATATCCGGTATCGTTGGGTCCCGGATTGGATTCCGGGTGGAACTGGACGGAAAAGACCGGCTTTGACAGATGGGCCATGCCTTCTACGGTTCCGTCGTTTAAGTTCAGGTGGGTCACCTCCAGCCCCTTCAGCATGATGCTCTCCGCCTGAACGGCGTAGCCGTGGTTCTGGCTGGTGATATAGCTCCGGCCGGTGTCCTTGTCCAGAACGCCGTGATTGCAGCCTCGGTGGCCGTACTTCATCTTATAGGTGCGGCCGCCGCAGGCCAGGGCGATGAGCTGATGGCCCATGCATATGCCGAAGATGGGCATCTGATCCGGCCCGTAATTGCTGTTGGTGATCAGCTTTTCCACCACGGTGATGGCCTCTCCGGCCGCCTCCGGATCCCCCGGCCCGTTGGTCAGAAAGACGCCGTCCGGCTTCGCCGCCAGAATGGTCTTGGCCTTGGTGCCGTAGGGATAGATGGTCAGGTCGCAACCCCTGGCCTCAAGCTCCCTGAGAATGCTCTCCTTGACCCCCAGATCCAGCACGGCCACATGGAGACGGCCGCCCGACGATTTCCGCTCCGTCACCGCTTTGACCCCGGCGGACTTCATTTGATCTGAACAAAGGGTTTCAGCCGCGGCGATCCTTCTCACGGCATCCATGGACAGGTTTTCCGTGGAGATGACGCACTTCTGGCTGCCGGACTTTCGCAGTCTTCGCGTGATCTCCCGGGTGTCTATACCGTATACGCCCGGCACGCTCTGCTCCGCAAGCCACTGGTCCAGGGTTTTCTCTGACCGCCAGTTGCTGGGCGCGAAGCACACGTCCTGGGCTAAAACGCCAAAAGCGTGAATATGATCCGATTCAAAATCGGTGCCATTGACCCCGTAGTTTCCCAGCAGGGGATAGGTAAAGGTGATGATCTGCTCACTGTAGGACGGATCCGTCAGCGTCTTCTGATAGCCGGTCATGGCGGTGTTGAAGACCAGTTCCCCGACCCGGGTGGTCTCCGCGCCAAAACCCTTTCCTTTATATACGCTGCCGTCCTCTAAAAAAATCAATCCTTTCATGGATGCCTCCTTCAGATTTCATGTTCTAAAGGATAATTATACTACCAGAACTATAAATATGCAATACCGGATTTATAAATTTTCGTTTTTTTTTATTTTTATTGATTCAACCCCTTGATTTTGATCTCAAGTTGTGGTATAGTACCTACATTGATTTATTTTTATTCAGACTTACAAATATTTATATAATTGCAGGAGGAAAGAAACATGGCAAAGGAAAAAATAGTTCTGGCTTATTCAGGCGGCCTGGACACATCGATCATCATCGCCTGGCTGAAGGAAAATTACGACTGTGAGGTCATCGCCGTATGCTGCGATACCGGTCAGAAGGAGGACTTCGACGCCATCGAGAAGAAGGCTTACGCCACCGGCGCCGACAAAGCCTACATCCTGAACATCCAGGAGGAGTTCATCACCGACTACATCTATCCGACACTGAAGGCAGACGCCATCTATGAAAACGACTATCTGCTGGGTACCTCCATGGCAAGACCGCTACAGGCCAAGAAGATTGTGGAGATCGCTGAGAAGGAAGGCGCTTTCATCATCGCCCACGGCTGTACCGGTAAGGGCAACGACCAGGTACGCTTTGAATCTACCATCCACGCCCTGAATCCGGCGATCAAGATCATCGCACCTTGGAGAATCTGGGATCTGCAGTCCCGTGAGGAGTGCATTGAATATGCACACCAGCACAACATTCCTATTGCGCAGACCGTGGAAAAGATCTATTCCAGAGACGAAAACATCTGGCATATCAGCCACGAGGGCGGCAACCTGGAAAACCCATGGAACGAGCACAAACCTGACATTCACGTGCTGTCCGTTCCTCCGGAAGAGGCGCCGGATCAGCCTACCTACGTCGAGATCGACTTTGAACAGGGTATTCCTGTAGCCATCGACGGGGAAAAGCTCCCTCCGGTAGAACTGCTGAGGAAGCTGAACGAGCTGGGCAGTGAAAACGGCATCGGCACCAGCGATATCATTGAGAACCGTCTGGTCGGCATGAAGTCCAGAGGTGTATATGAGACCCCGGGCGGAACCATTTTGTTCGCAGCTCATAAGGATCTGGAAAAGCTGATCTTAGACCGTGACACCATGCAGTACAGAAACATCGTATCTCAGAAGTTTGCTCAGCTGGTCTACGACGGCCTGTGGTTCACGCCGCTGCGCGCTGCCATCTCCGCCTTCGTCGACGAAACGCAGAAGTATGTCACCGGCACCGTGAAAATGAAGCTGTACAAGGGCACCGCATGGCCTGTCGCCAGCAAATCGCCGTACTCCCTGTACAATGAGGAGTTCGCCACCTTCAGCGCTGACGAGGTCTACGACCAGTCCGATGCGGAAGGCTTCATCAACCTGTTCTCCCTGCCGCTGAAGATCAGAGCCATCCAGAAGCAGAACCTGGAAGGCATTCCGGAAGCCCAGAAGGCCCTGCCGAAGAAGGTCTTCAAAGGCGGTTCCTTCGTGGAATAAACAGGAAAGCGGCTTTATGAGTGAAGAATCTTGGAAAAGGATTTGGAAACAGGAAGAGGAACTTGCACACATTCATGGTTGGGACTTTTCGCATATTCAAGGCAGATATGAATCAGAACATGATTTGCCATGGGATTATGAAAAGATTGTCAGGCAACATCTAAAAAGCGATTTGCATATTTTGGACTATGATACAGGCGGCGGTGAATTTTTGCTATCCCTGAATCATCCATATAGCAGAACGGCTGCAACAGAAGGTTATCCGCCGAATGTTGAACTGTGCAGTGAAACATTGTTGCCGTTGGGAATCAACTTCAAGGAATGTAATGATCCCTCACAAATTCCGTTTGAAGATGAATCTTTTGATTTGGTTATCAATAGGCATGGCGATTTTGATGCGAGAGAGTTGCTTCGGTTATTACGTCGAAATGGGCTGTTTATTACAGAACAAGTAGGCGAAGATAACGATAGGGATTTGGTGGAAATGGTATTACCTAACGCAGAGAAACCATTTCCACACTTGAATCTAACAGAACAGCGCAGGCATTTTGAAGATGCCGGTTTTGAAATCATGCAAGCGGAAGAGGCCTATCGCCCAATACGATTCTATGACATAGGAGCATTTGTTTGGTTTGCCCGTATCATAGAATGGGAGTTCCCCTGCTTTTCTGTCGACAAGTGTTTCGAACAGCTATTAAAAATGCAAGAGATGCTTGACAAAGATGGCAGGATCGAAGGAACGATCCATCGGTATCTGATTGTTGCAAAAAAAGTTTAAACACTTTGGAAAAGCTGTGTAGCAAAAGGTCACCACCGCACCCGAAAATCAATACTGTCAAAAGCCCTGCGCCGGATTCCCGGGCAGGGCTTTTTCGTCACTATATTCTTTCTTTATGCAAAGGTGATCACGGTACCGGTCTTGCCTTCCAGTGCGTCGATGGCATTGTCCAGAGAAGTAATGATCGCCTTCTTTTCCGGATAAGCCCTTACAAACTTCATCGCGGCTTCAACCTTTGGCAGCATGCTTCCGGGAGCAAACTGACCTTCGCCGATGTATTTCACCGCATCTTCCAGGTTCAGTCTGTCCAGATCTCTCTGGTCAGGCTGATTGAAATTCACGGCAACCTTTTCCACCTCGGTCAGGATCATCAGAACGTCAGCGCCCACCTGCTCCGCCAGCAGCTCTGCGGCAAAATCCTTATCGATAACGGCCGCAACGCCTTTCATGGAACCGTCTGCGTTTTCCACAACCGGGATGCCGCCGCCGCCGCAGGTGATTACGATGGAAGAATTCCACAGCCTCTTTACCGCATCGATCTCAACGATCTTTCTCGGCAGCGGGGAAGCAACGACTCTTCTCCAGCCTCTGCCTGAATCTTCCCTCATCGTATAGCCTTTCTCGGCTTCCAGTGTTTTCGCCTCTTCTTCCGTGAAGAAAGGCCCGATCGGCTTTGTCGGGTTCTGGAACGCCGGATCGCTTTCCTCTACGATCATCTGCGTCGCGACCGTCAGAACCGGCACATTTCTCCGCCTTTTGTTCAGAGCATACTTCAGCGACTGCTGCAGGTGATAGCCGATATAGCCCTGGGACATGGCGCCGCATACGTCAAAGGGCATGGCCGGAGTCACTTCCTTTGCGGTCTCGGAAGCCAGCAAAATCCTGCCGACCTGAGGCCCGTTCCCGTGAACCAGGCCGATCTCATAGCCTTTGCAGCTGATGTCGGCAATATGCTCACAGGTTCTCTTTACAACTTTTAACTGCGCCTCGGCGCTCGCATCGCTTTTACCGGACTGCAGGGCGTTGCCGCCCAACGCAATAACAATTTTTTCAGCCATTGGTATTATTCTCCTAAACTTTTACTCTCAAATACTCCTACTATACAATCCTCACAGATCGTCTCTGTTCACAGGGCAGGACATGCATCTCGGGCCGCCTCTGCCTCTGGAAAGCTCTGCGCTTGGGATGGTCAGGACTTTGACGCCCTTTCTGTCCAACAGATCGTTGGTCACGTAGTTTCTCTCATAGGTTACGACGGTTCCCGGTGCGATGCACAGGGTATTGGAACCGTCGTTCCACTGTTCTCTCTGTGCTGCCATCAGATCGTTGCCGCCGCAGCGGATCAGGTCTACCGCAGGCAGCTTCAAGTACTTGGCCAGAATGTGGTCCAGGGAGTCCGTCACCGATCTGAAATTGGCTTTTCCATCCTTGCCAAGGGTGATCTCATATAGCTGGAGCGGTCCTTCGATCTCCGGATGAATGGTGAATTTATCATAGTCAACCATGGTAAATACAGTGTCCAGATGCATGAACGCACGGCTCTTCGGAATATCGAATACCAGCACTCTCTTGAAGGTGGATTTGTTCAGCATGTTCTCCGCGAACCGTTCGATGGCAGGCGCCGTGGTCCTCTGGCTCAGGCCGATGGCGACGGTCTCGGCATTGAGGACCAGCACGTCGCCGCCCTCAATGGAATACTCGTGGTCGTAGTCGTACCACAGCTGGGAGCCATCCGGCGCAAAATCTTTATTGTGGAGGAACATATACTTCAGAAGTAGCGCTTCTCTCCGTCTGGTTACGGTGCTCATGTGATGGATGTTCAGACCGTTTCCTACGCAAGCGCCAGGGTCTCTGGTAAAGTACAGGTTCGGCATCGGATCCATGTAGAACGGATAGGAAGAGGAAATGAAGTCAGCCAGAGACTTGCTGTCAACTTCGATCTCTTCCTTTCTGATACCGGCGATGAGTTTGGACACCATCGTCTTTTCGTCCATGTTGATCAGATAGTCATAGACCGCCTCTCTGACGCCTTGGGAATTGAGATGGCTCTCGTCTAAGAATTTGTTCAGGAACTCCGCCTTCACGTCAGGATCCTGCAGCGCTTTTGCAGTTTCGTCCACGTAGTAGATTACCTCTACGTCGTTTTCTCTGAGAACCTCCGCGAATCTGTCGTGCTCCTGCTGCGCAACCTTCAGGAAAGGAATGTCGTCGAACAACAGTCTTTCAAAGTTGTCAGGAACCAGACCCTCTACCTCTTCACCGATTCTGTGAAGAAGCACTTTATTCAATTTACCGATTTCAGAATAATTGTGGATTCCAGGATACATAATGATCTCCTTTTCTTTTCTGTACGGCGTAAGGCCCCGTACCGCCGGCGGAATACACCGCCTTGTTTTTAAACACCGCAGCTGACAACGCTGTGGGCGAAAAGAACAAGCATTAAGCGATAGTGGCTACAATAACAGCCTTAATCGTGTGCATTCTGTTCTCTGCTTCGTCAAATACAACGGAATTTTTGCTTCTGAACACTTCGTCGGTGACTTCGCGGATGTCGTAACCGGCTTCCTTCTGCGTCTTAGCCATCGTGGTTTCAAAGTCGTGGAAGGAAGGCAGGCAATGCATGAAGATGCAGTCTGGATTTTCCGTAGCGTCCATCATCTCTTTGGTCACCTTGAACGGAGTCAGAAGTCTAACTCTTTCTGGGATTTCAGCCTCTTCACCCATGGAAGCCCAAACGTCAGCATAGATCACATCCGCGCCCTTCAGGCAAGCCGGATCGGAAGAGATCTCGATCACAGCGCCAGTTTCCTTAGCCAGCTCCTGTACGCGGTCGATCACATCCTGCTTCAGTTCAGCCTTTAATTCGTCCGGACCGTAAGCGACATAGTGCATGCCCATCTTGGCGCAGCCATACATCCAGGCATAGCTCATGTTGTTTCTGATGTCGCCGCTGAACACTACCTTAACTCTGTTGAGCAGTTTTGCAACGTGTTCCTCGATGGTGAGCAGATCGGCCAGAATCTGGGTTGGGTGATCCACGTCCGTCAGACCGTTCCATACAGGAACGCCTGCATATTTAGCGAGACCTTCTACCACTTCCTGATCGAAACCTCTGTATTCGATACCGTCGTAGAATCTGCCCAATACCTTTGCAGTGTCTTCCATGGTTTCCTTCTTGCCCATCTGGGAGGAACCGGAATCCAGGAACGTAACGCCGGCGCCTTCGTCCATCGCCGCTACTTCAAATGCGCATCTGGTTCTGGTGGAAGTCTTTTCAAACAGCAGAACGATGTTCTTGCCTTCCAGAATTCTATTGTGGATGCCAGCTCTCTTCTTAGCCTTCAGATCGTGTGCCAGGTCCAGCATATATCTGATTTCTTCCGGTGTGAAATCCATGAGTGTTAAAAAGCTTCTTCCTTTTAAGTTTACTGCCATTGGTGTAATCTCCTTTTCTTTTCGTTAAAAATCGTTCATTCAGATAGTTTAACTCTCGCTACTGAAATCATACTATAATTGATAAAAAATTAAAGTACCAGCACTTTTGTTTTTTCGTGTGCCAGTTTTCGTTAAAATCCGGTAAATTCATCCGCAAACCCGCATAAAACCTACCTTCCCGAAAGCTGTCGGATCACCTGGCACAGCACCTCCATGCCCTGGCGGATTCGTTCCTCCGGCTCAAAGGAATAGTTGATGCGAATGATATTCTGTCCTCCGTTGCGGTTGGGATAGAAGGTCTCTCCGGGAATCAGCGACACGCCCCGCCGCGCGCATTCCGCCACCACCGCTTTGCTGTCCACTCCCGGCGGCAGCGTACACCAGATATATACGCCGCCTCTTGGGACCTCAAAGGACAGTCCCAGCTGCCGAAGGGGTTCCAGGCAGCTGCACATCAGATCCCGTTTTTGCCGGTTCAGTGCCGTAATCTTGCTGGCGTTCTCAAAATACTTTCCGCTGGTGATATACTTCTCCAGCAGCTTCTGGGTCAGCCAGTCCAGGCTCATCAGCCGGATGGATACCAGATAGCTGAGGCTTTTGATCAGCTTTTCCGGCGCCACGACAAAGGCCATGGAAAGCCCCGGGATGAAGGTCAGAGAAAAAGAATATATGTAGATGACGTTTTCGCTGCGGTCCATGGATTTCAGGGTCGGCGGCACAGAGCCCTCAAAGGACAGCTCCGACGCGGCGTCCTCCTCTATGATAGGCAGCCGGTAGCGGTTGGATATTTCCAGCAGCTTCCGCCGCCGCTCCACGGACAAAATGTTCCCCGTCGGGTCGTGGTAGCTGGAATTGACATAGATAAATTTAGGGCGGTGCGTCTCGATCAGAGCCTCCAGATGCTCGCAGACCATGCCGTCTCTGTCCACCGGCACCGTGATGAAGCTGCATCCCGCCAGCTGGATCACGCGATACACGTCCGGCGACACCGGCTCTTCAATGATGACCTTATCCCCCGGCTTCAAAATGGCCGTGACGATGAAGTCAAGGGCCTGATTGGTCTCGGACAGGATCTGCACCTGGCTCATGCCCGCTTTGATGCCCTTTGTCCGCAGATAAGAAAGCACCCTCTGACGCAGCGTCACGTCGCCCTGGTACGGCGACAGGTAGAAATTGTGCCTGCCCTCTTCCTGCAGAATGCTGACCAGGGCAGCCGCCAGTTCCTCCTCGTCGTACACGGACGGAGCCATGCCGCTGGAAAAAGAGATGTTGTCGCTCTCCGCGACGCGCAGGAAAAAATTATCGAAGGTCCGCTCCATATCCTGATACTCGTCCTTGATCATGGTGCTCCAGTTGACCTTGCGCCGCACATCCGGCTCCACATCGTCCGGGCACTGATAGGTCACGCGGTATCCCGCGCCCTGCACGGAGTCCAGCAACTCCTCGTCCTTCAGGCGGGAATAGGCTTTGATCACCGTATTGCGGTGAACCCCGATCAAAGCGGCCATGGCCCGCTCCGACGGCAGCACGGCTCCATCGGGCAACTGCCCCGCCACGATCATGGCTTTGATCTGGTCCGCGATCTGCCAGTAGATCGGTGTCCGGGTGTTCTTGTCGATGCAGATGTTCATAAATCGCCCGCCTTCTTTCCATGGAACTGATAGTAGCAGACCTCCAGCCTGCCGTTGTACAGCTTGCGCCTGCGATCCGCCGGACGCCCCATGGCCTTTGCCTCCAGTTCTTTGTCGGTGGTGATCAAAAACAGGGACCAGGTCGGGTTTTCACTGAAAAAACTGCGGTATTTCTGATAGATGTTTTCGATCTGCCGGGCCTCGCCGATCCGCTCGCCGTAGGGCGGATTGGTGATGATGATGCCGCCCGGCTCTCTGGCCTCCAGCCTGGCCATATTCATCCGTTTGAACACGATGCAGTCGTCCACCCCGGCCTCGATGGCGTTTTCCTGGGCCGCCGCTATGGCCCTTGGGTCCACATCAAAGGCGAAGATCCGCAGGTCCGCCTCGTAGTCCACCGCCTCAAAGGCCTTCCGCCGCTCTTCCTTCCACAGCTCAGGCGGTATCATTTCCCAGCCTTCCGCGGCAAAGCTGCGGTTCAGGCCCGGCGCGATATTCCGTCCGATCATGGCCGCCTCGATGGGAATCGTCCCGCTTCCGCAGCACGGATCGATCAAAAGCCGTCCGGCTCGCCAAAAGGACAGCTGCACCATGGCGGCCGCCAGAGTCTCTTTGATGGGCGCCGCCACGTCGCAGACCCGGTAGCCCCGCTTGTGGAGTCCCGGTCCGCTGGTGTCCACGGTCAGGGTCACGTTGTCCTTCAGCAGGGTGACTTTGATGGTGTATGCCGCGCCGGTCTCCTCGAAGTGCTCCACGCAGTAGTATTCCCTCAGCCGCTCCACCACAGCCTTTTTGACGATGCTCTGGCAGGCCGGAACGCTGTGGAGCTTGGATTTTACGGAGGTCCCGGTGACCGTGAATTTTCCGTCCATGGGGATCAGCTCCTCCCAGGGCAGTCCGCGGGTCTGCTGAAACAGCTCTTCAAATTCCAGCGCTTTGAATTCCGCCATCTTCAGCAGGACCCGGTCAGCGCTGCGCAGCCACAGGTTGCTGCGGACGATGGCTCGCTCGTCACCCATATACGTGATCTTTCCGTCCTCAGATTTGATGATCCTGTAGCCCAGCGCCTGGATCTCCCGCTTGACCACGGCTTCCAGCCCAAAGGTCGCGGTTGCGATGAGTTCTAATTTCATGTGTGCTCCTTTGATATCTTTGTCTCTATCTCTAGTATAGACGAAACTGGCTCAAATCACAAGAAAAAAAGAGGGCCAAAAGGGAGCCGGAAGAGGTCAGGAAGCTCTCGCCGTTCCGGCTTTGCTCCCCGGCCGTCTTGACAGTCCCTGCCCCGGCGCATATAATTTTGATAGGACAGCAAAGACGGAGGTGGTCATATGGTTTCTAAGTACGGAATCTTCTGCACGGCGGCGGAGACCGGCAGTTTTACCAAGACGGCAGAGCTGATGGGATACTCCCAAAGCGCCATCAGCCAGTCGGTGAAGGGGCTGGAGCAGGAATTGGGATGCGCTCTTTTTCACCGGAAGAAGGGCGGCCTGACGCTGACCAGAGACGGGGAACAGTATCTGCCGTACATACAGGCGGTCTATACGGCAGAGCAGGCTCTCATGCGGAAAAACGAAGAAATGTCCGGTCTGGAGAATAATACGATCCACATCGCAGAGACTACGACGGTCAGCCGCCGGTTTCTCCCACAGATCATCAAAGAGTTCAAGGAACTGCACCCGTCAGTCACCTTCGTCCTCCATCACGGCTTCTACACGGAAGTAGCCCAATGGGTTCTGGACGGTACTGCCGATCTGGGATTTTCCGATGCCGCCGAGGCGCCTTTCCTGCAGCACCATATTCTGTTCCACGATGAGCAGATGGCTGTCATGCCGCAGGACCATCCTCTGACCGCTAAGGAGGAGGTTTCTCTGGCTGACCTGGCGTCCTACCCTTTCATCCTGCTCCACGACGAGAGGGCGCGCAACCCGGCCTTGCTTCTGGAATTTCAAAGGCACGGCCTGATGCCGCAGATAGAATACCGGCTGGGTGACGATGACTCCATCATGACGATGGTGGAGCAGGGGCTGGGGATTTCCGCCCT
>CAZGED010000040.1:0-11758 GCA_964525085.1 uncultured Senimuribacter sp. | reverse complement strand
AAGGCCATCGAGGCCGGCGGCGCGGCTGCGGTGGCGGTCCACGGCAGAACCCGGGAGCAGTATTACAGCGGAAAGGCGGACTGGGGCCAGATCCGGGCCGTGAAGGAGGCGGTCTCCATTCCCGTCATCGGCAACGGGGACGTGGTCGATGCTGCATCGGCCATGGCCATGATGTCTGAAACCGGATGCGACTTCGTCATGGTGGGCCGGGCGGCACTGGGAAACCCGTGGATCTTCCGGGAGCTGGCGGCAGCCTGGCGGGGAGAAGAGGCGCCGCCGCCTCCGGATATTGCTGAGAAAAAGCAGATGATGCTGCGGCATTTTCATGATATCATACGGCTGAAGGGCGAGTATGTGGCAGTCCGTGAAATGCGCAAGCACATGGGCTGGTATCTGAAGGGCCTGCCGGGCAGCGCGGCGCTGCGGGGCAGAGTCAATCAGATCGAGGACGCGGAGGAACTGGCCCGCGCGATAGGAGAACTGTGACAGGAGAAAAACGAAACGACTGTCAGCCGGCCTGCCGGTGAAGTACGGCGCTCTGCGGAGCGCCTTTTTTCGTGGGCTGGCCGAGTGCCGGTCGTGGGCTGGCCGAGTGCCGGTTTGGCAAAATCGCTGTTTTCTTTGCAGATACCAAACGAATTGCCAAACTTTAAGCCGAAAGTTTGGCAAAATCGCCATTTTCCTCGCAGATGCCAAACGATTTGCCAAACGCGCAATTGGATGGGAAGATGTGTGATTTTGTGATTTATTTGTCTGAAATCCATGTATTTTTGTGATAATACGGACTTGAAATGCGAGGAATTTTGTGATAGACTGTGTTCCATCAGGAGGAAAAAAACGATGGAATTGCTGAAAAGGAAGATCGATGATGTATTGCAGAAATGGAAGGAACAGCCCGACCGGCTGCCTTTGATCGTAAAGGGCGCACGGCAAATTGGAAAAACAGAATCTATCAGGCGGTTTGGACGCATGGAATATGAGCATGTAATCGAAATTAATTTTGCGCTACAGAAACAGTATAAGGATATCTTTGATGATGGATTTGAAGTAGATACGATACTAAAGAATCTCTCACTCAAGAATCCGGAATTGGTTTTTGAACCGGGTAATACTTTGTTCTTCTTTGATGAACTGCAGGACTGTGCCAACTGTGCAACCAGTTTAAAGTCTTTCAAACAGGACGGCAGGTTTGACGTCATCTGTTCCGGCTCCTTGATGGGGATCAATTACCACGAGATTGAATCGAACAGCGTAGGATATAAAGAAGATTATGAAATGTATTCTTTGGATTTTGAGGAATTCCTTTGGGCGAAGGGCTACAGGTCTGAGCAGATCGAAGATTTATTTTCACATATGATTAAGCTCAAACCGTTTTCGGAGTTGGAGATGAAGGTGATGCTGGACAATTTCAGAGAATATATGGTGCTGGGCGGCATGCCGGCCATTGTCAATTCTTTTGTCAGGAATCGGAATTACAGCGGCACTTTGAAGATGCAGAGACAGATATTGCTGGACTATGAGGAGGATATTACGAAATACGCATGGGGACTGGACAAGGGAAAAATCCTGAACGTTTACCGAAAAATACCGGTATTCTTGGGGAGTGAAAATAAAAAGTTCCAAATTTCAAAGGTTGCCAGAGGAGCGAGATCCAGAGAGTATGTGGGTACAGTCGATTGGCTCCGCGATGCGGGAATCGTCAACGTTTGCTACTGCATGGATGTTCCGGAACTTCCGCTGAAAGGGAACTATGATCCCAATAACTATAAGCTGTATTTTTCTGATACAGGACTGCTGATTGGTTCTCTGGACGAAGAGGCACAGGAGGATTTGCGATACAATAAGAATTTCAATACTTACAAGGGCGCCGTTTATGAAAATATAGTGGGGGATATGTTGGTAAAACAGGGTTACCAGCTGTATTTCTATAAGAATGAACGCGGCACGGTGGAAATGGATTTCTTTGTAAGAGATACGGACTCTTTGATTCCGGTGGAGGTCAAGGCAGTTGACGGCGCAACGAAATCCCTGAATCATCTGATAGGGGGAGACCAGTACGCAGATATGAAATATGGAATCAAATTAGGATACAAAAACATCGGCTATAATGGGAAGTTCTACACCTTTCCCTATTTCTTGACCTTTCTATTGAAGCGTTTTCTAAGAGAGAAAGGAAATCTATAAGATTATCCTGTCTATCAAACCATTTCTATGCTATAATGGGAACAGAAAGCGGATTTTCCCCGCGGAATCATTATGTTATGAACGGAGCCTAACCTTATGCGGGAACTTGAACCCATTACAGAAACAGCATATTTGACGGCGTTCAATGCCTCTCAGTATCGCAAGATCATGAGGATCTTCTTTATCGAAAATGAAAAGATGCACTATAGACTGTACAAAGAAGACGTGTTGGAGATCCTGCGAAGAGAAGAGGGCTATGAAACGTATCCCATGGAGCAGCTGAAACAGGATCTGGATGCTTTGGTGGAATGGAAGAACCTGACGCCCCTGCAGGATCCGAGAAGAGTGTACACCATCGCGGATTACAAGAACAAACAGTTCCGCTATACCATGTCGGAACGGGCGGTTGAAGTGGAACGTCTGACCGTTCGTCTGGAAAATCTGTTCGTGGAGACGGGCAGTCTTTCCACCAACCTCTTTGTCCGTCTGACCGAAGAACTGGACACGGCCCGCCGCCTGGAAAAAGCCGATTTGAAGGAGGTCAACGAATGGTGGAAAAACCTGCAGGAGGACTTTAAGCGGCTGAACCAGAATTACAAGGATTACCTGCGGGAGTTTTATTCCGGAAAGTCTGAAAAACTATTGAAATCTATCGAGTTTATCATCCATAAGGATCGATTTATCGCCTATCTGAGGGAATTTATTCAGGGACTGCAGCGGCACGCGAACCGCATCTCCGTGATCTTGGAAAAGGAATCCGGCTTTATTGAAAGTACGCTTCTGGAGCGGGTCATTGAGAGCGAAATGGATATTCCCCATGCTCTGCCTGCGGGAATGGGCGACCGCAGGGAAATGATCCGGGACTCGGTATACGGGAAATGGGATACGCTGAAAGGCTGGTTTTTGGGATCGGAAGGAGCGCCCAGCGAGAGCGCGCAGATCCTGGAGATTACCAACGATATTATCCGGACGCTGATCCAGAACGCGTCACTGATCGTGCAGATGCAGAACTGGGGCATCAGCAGAAAAGACGATTATCTGAAGTTCCTGGAGCTGTTCAGCGGCTGCGGCAGTCTGGAAGAGGCCCACAAGCTGTCCGCCCACGTGTTTGGGATCCAGCAGATCGCACACCTGAAGGCAAATGCGGAACGAAGCACGGATAAGATCAGCAGCAGTGTTTATGAGGAACCGGCCATGGAATATCTGCTGAGGCCGCATACCAGATCCTATCAGCCGAGGAAAGACAGGCAGGGTTTTACGGATAAAACCATGGAAAAGCTGGCGCAGAAAAACCGATATCTGAAGAAGCTGGACGAGGAGCGCAATCTGGTGATGAAATATATCCGCGGCGGAAAGCTGGATATTGCTTCGATTGAGGACGTTGTGCCGGAGTCCGTCCGTGTCACGCTGTTGCAGTGGATCTCACAGGCCGCACTGAACAGCGGGAAGCGGGGACAGACAGAATACGGACAGGCCTTCCGGTTGAAACAAAAGCCCGGGACCTGTGTGCTGAAATGCGAGGACGGCGATCTGACCATGCCCGCATATGTGTTGGAGTTTGAGCCATGAATGAAGTAAGAACCTTGATGGAAACCTTTTGGGTGATCAAAGAACAGGACAAGGATGCCTATTACCGCGTCAAGCGCGCGATACCCGGCTTTCGCAGATTCGTGCGGGATCAGCTGGGTTGGAGGCTCATCAGCAATGAGCAGCTGCTGAAGCTGGAAAAACTTCCGGCCCATGCGGAAAGCTTTATGGGAATCACGGCATTTCAGGATGTGAGAGATTACTGCATCCTTTGTGCCATTTTGATTTTTTTGGAAGACAAGGAAGAACAGGAGCAGTTTCTGCTCTCCGAACTGGTGGACTTCATCGGACTACAGCTGAAGAACGAGATGGAAGTGGACTGGAACTCCTTCTCGCAGCGTAAATCTCTGGTTCGGAGCCTGCAGTACGTGGAAAGCATGGGCATGCTGAAGGTGTATGAAGGAAGCAGCGACGCCCTGAGCCACGGGATGGAGCAGGAGGTCCTCTACGAAAACACCGGACTTTCCCGATATTTCGCGTCCAATTTCCCTTTTGATATTTCAGGATACACCTCTTACCGGGACTTTGAAAAGGAAGGGCCGGAAGAACTGGAAACCGATCGGGGACACTTCCGGGTCAACCGTGTTTACCGCCAGTTGGCCGTCTGCCCGGCCATGTACTGGAAGGACAACGAGGACGCGGATTCTCTTTACCTGAAAAACCAGCGGCAGTGGGTCGAAAAGTATCTGGAGGAAAACCTGGGTGGCCGGCTGGATATCCATCGGAACGCGGCCTTCTGGATGGTGGAGGAAGACGACGTGTACGGCCGGGTCCACCCGGGACAGGCTATGCTGCCGGAGCTGGTGACACTGCTGTGCGGGGAGATCCGCGGCGAAGTGGAAGCCGGACGGCTGCAGGCAGAAGAAGACGGGCGGATCTATCTGAATGAGGAGCGGTTTGAACGTCTGCTGCTGGACTGCCGCGGCAGATGGAAGGACGCGTGGAGCAAAGAATACCGGGAGATGGAGCAGGAAAAACTGGTGAAATCGGTCAAAGAATATCTGACGCAGTGGATGATGGCCGAGGAGGCCGAAGGCGGCCTTTGGATCCTGCCGGCTGCGGGAAAGACAGCCGGTTTTTATCCGAAGGACTATATGGGTGCAAAGGAGAAAGAACATGCATAATCGTTGGAAAATGAACCGGATGGGATTTGTGAATTTCTGGCTGTACGATGAGGAAACCTTTGATTTGTGCGACGGAAAGATTTTGCTCCGGGGACAGAACGGCGCGGGAAAATCCATTGCCACCCAAAGCTTCATCCCCTTTATCCTTGACGGTGACAAGACGCCTCGCCGGCTGGATCCCTTTGGCACAAGGGACCGCCGTATGGAGTACTACTTCCTGGGGGAGGATAACTGGGAAAAAGACGAATCCACGGGATATCTGTTTTTGGAATTTCGGAAGCCGGAAACGGACCAGTACCGGACTATCGGCATAGGCCAGCGGGCCCAGAGAGGGAAGCCGATGAGCTTCTGGGGGTTTATCATCCTGGACGGCAGACGGATCGGCTACGACCTGGAGCTGTACCGGGAGGTGGGATCGACCAAGATTCCGTATTCCAGGCAGGATCTGAAGAAGGTCCTGGGCGACGATGCCATCCTTACGACCGTGCAGGGTGAGTATAAGGCGCTGGTCAACAAGTATCTCTTCGGATTCCCGAGAATGGATCAGTATGAGCAGTTTATCCAGCTTTTGATCAAAGTCCGGGCGCCGAAGCTTTCCAATGTGTTTAAACCGAAGACGGTCTATGAAATTCTGAACGACTCCCTGCAGACGCTGGCCGACGAGGATCTGCGGGCGATGGCGGACTCCATGGAGAAGCTGGACGGGATACAGGGAAGCCTGGAAGATCTGCAGGCCGCCCTCAAGGAAACACAGGTGATCCGGACGGAATATACCCGCTATAACCAGTTCATGCTGGGCAGGAAGGCGCAGACATACCTGAAGGAAAAACAGACAGCGGAAAAAGAGCAGGCGAGAATGGAGGAAGACAGCCTCCGCCTGGACGGCCTGGAAGAGAAGCAGCGGCAAAACAGAGGAGAGCGGCACGTGGCGGAGGATCGGCTGCAGGCTCTTGAAGCGGAGCAGGAAGAACTGGGAGACAGCGATCTGGATTCGGCTTCGGACCGCCTGCGGAAGTCCGGTGAGGAAAGAGCGGAGTCACAGGCGGAACTGACGCAGCTGGCCGCGGAGATGGAAAAATGCAGAGAGCGGATCCGGCAGTCAGAGTATGACCTGAAGGACATGGAAAGCGAACAGGATCTTGCGAAGCAGGAGCTGGCGGAGCAGCGGGAACAGCTGGAGGATCTGCAGGAAGAAGCGCTGTTTTCGGACCATGAGACGGTCATGGAGAACATCGAGCGGGAATCTCTGCGCGAAAGCGATGGGGTGCGTCTGGCGCTGAAGGATCAGGCGCGGGCCGTCGCGGAAGGCGTGCAGGTTCTGAAGGAACAGGCGGAATGGGAGCGGCGCTGTGACCGGGCCATGGAAGAACTGGAACGCCGGTGCTCGGCAGAACGGAAGCTGGAAGCTGAGGGCGAAGCCGCCGCATCCAGGGGAGAGGACTGCCGGGATGCGATCATCGAGCAGTACTATCGGAGCGCAAGGGACAATGAGGAACTGAAGCTGAGCAACGAGGAGCTGCACCGGCTGGAGAAACTGGTTTCCGGCTGCAAGGGTGAGAAAGAGGAATCCGAGATCAAAGGGCTGCTGGAACAGCGCAAAGAGGCTCTCAGCGGCGTTTTGCGCAGTGCGAGAACGGATGCCGGATACAGAGAGAACGATGGGAAGGAACGGCTCAGGGAAAAGGAACAGGAACTGACGGCTCTGCTTGAAACAAAGGAGATTGAGCCGCCTCGGAAAGCGAGGACGGAACAGGCCCGCGAGGCACTGACAAAGGCCGGCGTCACCTTTGTTCCGTTCTTCAAAGCCGTGGAATTCTCCCCTGCCCTCAGTGACGAAGCCTGCGCTCTGTTGGAAGCGCAGCTGTGGGATGCGGGCATCCTGGACGCGCTGATTCTGGCAGAGGACAGCCGAAAAAAGATCAGCGAGGCGTTTCCGGATTTCAGCGACATCTTCCTGCAGGCACCGGGAGACGGCAGATCGGATTTTGACGGCCTCGTCGTAAATGAGGAACTGCCGGACAGCCTGAAAAAGGAAACCCGGAGGATCCTGTCCAGCATCTACAGGACCGCAGGCAAAGAAGGCAGCCTCTATTTGGGCGAGCAGGGCAGCTTCAGAAACGGCATTCTCAGCGGCGTTTCCCTGGGGGAGGAGAGCGCCGGCTATGTGGGCGCCCTGGCCCGTCAGCGCAAGCGGCAGCGCATGGCGGCCGCCCTGGAAGAAGAGATCGCGCTGTTAAAGGAACGTCTCGCAGCCATCGGCCGGGAGCTGCAGCAGCTGGATCTGCGGGCGGAAAAGCTGGAGCAGGAATATCAGGGACTGCCGGACTTCCGCCCTCTCCGTGAGGTCCTCGAGCTGCAGCGGCAGATCAGCTGGCAGCTGGAACAGGCAAAGGAAAGCAGAAGCCTGGCGGAAACGGAAGCGGAAAAGCTGGAACAGGAGAAAAACCGCTGCCGGCAGAAACTGCTGAACCTTTGCCGCGGGCTTCCCTACGAACGCACCGTGGAGGCCTACCGACGCGCGGACAGGGCTTTGGAAGAGTACCGGGATCTGTGGAACGAAGTGCGGCAGACCCTGGGCCTCCTTGCCAATATCCGTCTGCGTCAGGATGCCGAGCATGAGAAGATCGACCGGGAGGAAGAAGCCATCGACAGAGCGGATCTGCGGGCGCGGAAGGCAAAGAGCCGGATCCAAGAGCTGGATACCCGCATCCGCGAGCTTCAGGATTATCTGAACCGGCCGGAAAACCGGGAACGGGCCCAGAGACTGCTGCAGGTCAAGCAAGCCCTGGCGGAAACCAGGCAGACCCTGCAGACGCTCTACAGCGAAACCGCGGTTCTGGAACACGATATTGCCCGTCTGCGGCTGGAAAAAGAGGAAAACCTCAGCAGGGTGGCAGAAGCCCTTGCAAAAGAAAAGGAAGCCCGCGTCTATTTTGAAGAGGAGCTGGAGCTGAAGCTGGTTCTCCCGCAGGAAGACCGCCCTCTGGCCGAGTGCGCAAAGGCTGCGGTGGCAAAGCTGCGGGAAAGCGACCAGAAGCGGGAACCGGGAGAAATGACCGCGTCTTTGCTGCGGGTCTTTCAGCAGCACAGCGGAAATCTTACGGCAGCCTACGGCACGACGCTGGAAGAGTGTTTCGGCGGCAGCGGGGAAGACGGAGAGCGGCTGCTGACCGACGCCCTCCGGAAGCGGCTGCTGTTTACGGCGGTGTGGAACGGGAAAAAGCTCCGCATGGAGGAGTTTTATCAGACCCTGAAGGACCGGATTGAGGAAACAGAATTGCTGATCCAGCAAAAGGACCGGGAACTCTTCGAGGATATTCTTTCCAAAACGTTGAGCCAGCGGCTGACGGACCGCATCGCGGAGAGCCGTCGGTGGGTGTCGGACATGTCCCGGTTGATGCGGGCCATGGACACTTCCATGGGTCTCAGCTTCTCCCTGGACTGGAAGCCGAAGGAAGCGGAAAACGGACAGCAGCTGGACACAAACGAGCTGGAAAAGCTGCTTCTGCGGGATCAGGGACTGCTGACGCCGGAGGATATGGAGAAGGTCGCTTCCCACTTCCGCAGCAAGATCCACGTAGAAAAGCTGCGCGCTGAGGAAGCGGGCGAAGCGGTCAATTACATGGATCTGGTCAGGGACGCGCTGGATTACCGCAAGTGGTTCTCGTTCCAGATGGCGTATTACAGAAACCAGGACGGGAAAAAGACGCTTACGGACAGTGCCTTCAACCGGTTCAGCGGGGGCGAAAAAGCGATGGCCATGTATGTTCCGTTGCTGGCTGCCCTCAACGCCCAGTACCAGAAAGCAACCAAGGAGGACCATCCGAGAATCGTGGCCATGGATGAGGCCTTTGCCGGTGTGGATGATAAGAATATCAGCATCATGTTCGCCCTGGTAGAACAGCTGGATCTCGATTACATCATGAATTCCCAGTCCCTGTGGGGCTGCTATGAGACGGTTCCGGCGCTGCACATCGCGGAACTCCACAGGCCGGCAAATTCTCAGATGGTGTCTGTGATCAACTATGAGTGGAACGGAAAGGAACGGATTCTGGATGTGTGACCGGAAAGAATGTCTCGCCTATTTTCAACAGAACAAAGGCTTTGACCGGGCGTTCCGCCTGATGCGGAGGAAGTGGGAGTCGCTGGGCCGCACGGCCGGAACGGTCAGGCTGAGCCGCTGCAGCGAAGGGGAGCGCCGGGCTTTGGAAAGCCTGCTGGGCCGTACGTGTCCGGGCACGGACCTTGCCTTTTCCCTGACTGAGTTTGAAACGGCCCTGGCAGAAACCCGGTTTCAGGGGATCTCATTGAAAGAGCTGCTGGAGTTGTATTTTGGCGAACCTTTGATCTCCAACAAAGAGAGACAGACGGCAAAAAAAGAACGGCTGCAGGCTTTTTTTGATCGATGGAGGGAGGACTTTCTCACAAAGGGACAGGGTGACGAGGGGTATCTCTGCGCCGCGGCGTGGATCGGCTGCGTTGCGGAAAAAAAGCAGTACGGATATCATACGATCGCTGCGGAATGGAGGCGAAACCCTGAAAATGCCGGAAAGCTGATCTCCCTTGTGGGAGATGGGCTTTGCGCGTTGGAGCGGGCAGAGCGGGAGGACGGCAGCGTGCTGCTGGCGGTGCTGGCAGCCCGGATCAGCGGAAATCCTCATTTCCTCGATCGGGGCACGGCGGGAGGCCTTTTGTTCACCCAGGCGCTGTGTTATCGCGTGGGTGCGGCGTTTCCTTCCGCAGCCAGTGAATATGCCGCGCTGTATGATGAGAACGGGGTCCAGCTGGACGATATTTCCAGTACGACGGCGGCCTTCGGCATCCATCTGGAAAGGGAAGACGGCCTGCTGCATCCTGCCTACGAAGGGTTTATCCGTGAAAGAGAGCCTTATGTGATCATGCAGGCAAATCTGGAGCATATGCGCCGCGCGTACGGGGACGGCGGCCGCGTGTTTATCGTGGAAAACGAAATGGTCTTCAGCTATCTATGCGGGCAGGTGCGGACCCTTGCGCCTTCGGCGGCGCTGGTCTGCACCTCGGGACAGCCCAGGAAGGCGGCTTATCAGCTGCTGGATCTGCTGGTAAAGTCGGACATGACGCTGTACTATGCCGGAGACCTGGACCCGGACGGGCTTCGAATTGCGGATCGTCTGGCGGAAAAGTACGGTGACCGGCTGCAGCTTTGGCATATGACAGAGGAGGATTACCGAAAAGCGATTTCCGACGAGGAGATCAGCCGGCGGGGGATGGCCAAGATGGAAAAGCTGAAGCACCCGCAGCTGAGAAAAACCGCGGAATCGGTTCAGGAGAAGCGCCGGGCCGGTTATCAGGAACGGCTCCTTGCGGATATGGCGCGGGATATTTTGACTTTCGGTCAGGATATTCTGACTCCCACACAGAAAAATATCGAAGAACCCTGCACGCTGACCCCTGAAGACGGGGGAAGAGTCTTGGAAACAAGGAGTGATACAGATGAAGCGTGAAGAGCTGGCTCATCGCGTAGAAGTATCAATGCAGACGCAGTGCCTGCGGAGAGGATATGCCACGCCAGTGGATGTTTTGATCGATATGGGATTGCTGTCAAAAGTGAATTACGAGGAATGACGTTGCGGCCGGGTGGATTATTTGGAACGGGTGTGCCATGGAAGTCTCAAAGGGCTGGCATTGGTACTGCGCGAGATGGATGCCTGCGCCCGAAGGAAAACATGGAAGCCTTCGTTTCCTTTTTATGGCACGTGGGGCGGTAAAAGGCGGGCCCTTCGTTTCAGCAAAAGCGAAAACAAAGAGCTTGAACGTCAATATGCGACTCATTATGTGGATACAGCCTGGCATGCGGCTGAAAACAGAAAGGAATGAAGTATGATTACACCGGAGCTTGTACAGGAAGAAGCGAAGAAGAGGGAAAACGAGAATATGCGATTTCGAACGCATCTGAAGTGTCATGTGGATGAGAAGCAGCTTGACCGGGATTTTTTGCGCTTGCATAAAAAATTTTTCAAAGACTACGACTGCAGTCAATGTCGGAATTGCTGCAAAATGTGTTGCGCAGAGTTTTCTCGGGAGGATATCAGCCGGAATGCTGCCTTATTAGGACTTTCTGAAGCTGTGTTTATTGAGAAATACCTGGAGCCCGATCAGCTCGGAAAGAACTATTACTCAAAACATGTGCCGTGTGATTTCTTGAAGGGGACTGGTGATTGCATGCTGGGTGAATGCAGGCCGGAAGGGTGCAGGCTGTATCCCTATACCGATCAGCCGGAACGGCTGCACAGCCTGTACAGCGTTCTGTCTGCAGTGGAAATCTGTCCGGTGGCATTTGAGATTTTCGAGGAACTGAAGCGGGAGTATAGATTTAGAAAAAGGTGATTGGGCGGCACGATGGAGATAGAGCGGTATAATAAAGTGAAATATATGAATGCTAAGTCCATTTTGGGAAACCAGAATGGAGGACACTTTTGATCAGATGTAAGGTGCTTTGAAGAAAAATGGACAAGATTAGGACAAGCGGAAAGTAAGATCCTAGTTGGACTGTATTTGATAAGGGCAGGTTTGATTAAAAAGAAAAGGAGACTCCTCCAAGTCTCCCATATCTTCTAAGTATTGAAATTCCAACCGATGTATTGGTTAATTTCATTAGCCGAAGTATCTCTTCAGCAGGCCTTCAAATGCAGCGCCGTGTCTGGCTTCGTCCTTTGCCATTTCGTGAACGGTGTCGTGGATCGCATCCAGATTCTTCTGCTTCGCCAGAGTAGCCAGCGCTTTCTTGCCTGCGCAGGCACCGGCTTCTGCCTCTACTCTCATCTCCAGATTCTTCTTGGTGGAGTCGGTTACAACTTCGCCCAGCAGTTCTGCAAACTTAGCAG
>CAZGED010000039.1:350-11959 GCA_964525085.1 uncultured Senimuribacter sp. | reverse complement strand
TTTAATCGCATTAAGTGTCGAAAACGGGATATCATATTTATATCACATTCAGAGACAGAAGTCAAGGGGGTTTTCAACAAAAACCGACAGGACAGCCTATAACGAAGCCGGCGTCGAAGAATATGAATACATGGCCACGCTGGACGCACGGGCTTGCGAACCGTGCGGTGCCCTGGACTGGTTCAATTCCGGTGAACCAATGCCAAAATCCACCACTTATCAGGAATGGTATGACGAACAGGTGGCCGGGAACGGCCAGGGGTCCGTTGAAATCGAGCAACAAAAGGTGTATAATAGAAAAGCGGACAGCGAACAGTTCGATTCTTACACCGACCGTCTGGGAAAAGACGCCCCTTCTGATCTTGACGCCTTCCAGGCCTTAAAGTATGGTCAGCCGAACGCTTGGACGGAACTGAAAGGCCTTTATTCCTACAAGGGCCGTGTTCCGGAAGCGTCGAAGGCCGACTTCAAACGTAACCAGTTCAAAGACCGCGTGAAGGATGCTATGGAGGTTATTGAAAATGAATAACGAAAAGAAGACCTGTCTGTGTCCTGTTCTTGGAAAGGAAATTGATGGAATGGAGTGTTTCGACGCCGCTTTGGTGTTCGAAGAAATGTCACCCCTGTCCGAACTTCCTAAAGGAATGGAATTCACCGACAAAAACCAGGATATTTGTTTGATGTGCAAGTATCACCCAGATTAAGACGTCGACCGACGGGCCGGCGTTTTATTATGCCCTTTTTCTGTTGATTAAGGCGTCACTCTTCCAGGTGGCGTCTTTTTCATATAATTCAAGCCGTAACCGTCCGGCGAACAGACGGAACCGCAAAGAGGAAAAACAAGCGCAGGAAACGCCCTGAAGGCCGCTGCTGATAGCAAGCTCACAGGCAGTTTCCAGACGAGCATCTGTATACATCCTGCTGAGGCGAAGAATCGCGAGGCAGGGATTATAGCCCTGCTCTTTGATGCTGACGCTGCCACTCCCATATGTGCCTTTTCACGGCCTCTTCCTGCACATCCTGCAAGCGATTAAAGTACCGCCGCCCCCGCTCTGCGTCAGCTTTGGTCGGATCACCCACGACACCTATAGGGCTGACGGAATGGACGCCCTGTTCAAAGAAACGCTCCAGAAGCTCGCCGGTAAGGGCTCCAATATAGCCGGCCTGCAGCTTGTTCCTTCTGACATATTGTTCATCCAAGCTCATCATGACGGAAGTCTCCCAGTCACAGGCATGGCCGCCGCAGGTTCCCGTCGGCAGTCCTTCCTTCTTCTCCGATTTTGCCAGCGCATCATCCAGCTCGTCCAAGCTACAGCCAGTTACAATGCAGACGTCAGGATACACCCCAGCCTGCTCAGTCGCAACCTCTTCAAGCACATGAAAATTTCCTCCGTGGGAGGAGATCAAAACGATTTTATGGAAGCCATGATGCACATAGGCCGCAATGTAATCCTCCACGATTCCCTTGAAGGTTTCCGGACGGAGCGTCACAGAACCAGGAAAACACATATGATGTTTGGAAAGGCCCGGTCGGATCACCGGCGCTACCAGTGTATTTCCCAAACGCTTTGCCAGATCCACCGCATTGGCATAGCCCAGCACCGTGTCCGTCATTTCCGGCAACGCAGGTCCGTGCTGTTCGATGGACGCCGCGCAGATAACAACTGTATCCACGCCGCCTGCCATGGCCGTCCCGATCTCCTGCCAAGTCATTTCTTCCAGCAAGTACGTATTCATTCCTTCAAATTCCTTCCTTTTCTCATTCTACAGCTGCATTTTCGTGCCGAGACCCTTGACTTCCGCCTGTTCGATCAAAACCGAGGCTGTCATCAGATCCTGCAGTCCGATACCCGTGCTGTCGAAGATCGTGATCTCGTCCTCGCTTTGGCGGCCCGGTGCCTTGCCCAGCAGAACGTCTCCGATTTCCGTGATAGCCTCCGGCGAAAGAAGCCCCTGCTTTACCGCCTTCTCACACTCTCCGACTGCAACAACCTGGGCGAGATCGTCGCAGAATACACGGGCTTTGACCAGCAGCGTCTCTTCCAGCTCCTGCTTGCCTTCCATATCGGATCCGATGCAGGACAGATGGGTCCCCGGCCGTATCCAGTCGGTCTGAATCAGTCCGTCCCGGCACGGCGTCGCCGTCAGGATGATATCAGACTGCCGGCACGCATTCTCCAGGTCAGAGACCGCAGCCACATCACAGGCAATACCCGGCTGCTGCTTCATTCGATCGGCAAACGCCGAAGCCCGGTCAAAAGAATGGGCGTTATACACCAGAATTTTCTTGATCTGTTTCATCACGGACAAAGACGCTTCCAGCAAGGTCGGACCTTGCGCCCCCGTACCGACCAGAAGAAGGGTCTCCGACTCCGGCCTTGCCAGGACCTTGCAGCCTATGCCGCCGGCTGCGCCCGTGCGGGCATTGGTAATGGCGCCGCCGTCCAGGATACCCTTCAACATGCCGGTCTCCCGGTCAAAGATCAGAATCGTTCCGGTCAAACGCGGCAAGCCCTTTTCGCTATTTTCCAGGAAAAAGCTGACCAGTTTCATGCCAAAGACACCGGCTCCGTCGACACTGCCGCTTTTGATATCAAATTCCGCTTTTCCTTCCTCAAAGGCATGGCAGACCAATGGGAACAGTTCTGCCCGCTGATCGCATTTAAACATATAGGCGGTTTCCACCGCGGAGATCACGTCGTCCATCTGCATCATGGACCGGACCTCTTCCTGATTTAGAATCGTGAATTCCTGCATACTTTTCCTCCCGTAGGCCTTATTGCGGCGTTCCTCTAGTCATACAGGGCGATCCTGGCATGGATCTCTTCTCCTGCCTCGTCCTTGATCATCACGTAGTGGATCCCATTGTCGAAGCTGTATTCCAGCTTTACCGTCTCGCCCGGTTTGATCTCATGCTTGTAGCTGATCTCCACATTGTCAAAATGCTTCGTGTCCACGCCTTCCGGCAAAATTTCTAAAGCCAGATCCAAATATGCCGGATTGTGTACATGGTGATTACAGTCGATCATGGATTTACGAACCGGGACAAATCCATCAGTCAGTACCGGCAGCTGGAGCGACTTCGCTTTTGGGAAACGGTAGTCCGGGAAATTCTGATGCTCCGGCTCGCATCCATAAGGATCCATGATCTCCGGTGTCAATTTAACAGGAGATCCGTCGTCCGCTCTTATGGCAACCCACCGCGATGTGGCTTTTACAATGCGGTTTCCTGTCTCATCCAATATGTCGTAGTCCCGGTTGGCCTGCAGCCTGCTGTGGACATGACCCCAGGTTTTCACCGTAATGTTCTCACCGAGTCTCGGCCGCCTGCAGACCTGCAGCTTCCAGTTGACCACAACCCAGGAAAGATTGCTGGTCTCTCTGTCTGTAACACCCTGCCCGATCATCGTGCCATGGACGTTGGTCACATCGGTCATGCACTCCAGGAGCGCCATGTCGGTCATTTCGTTGTTGGTGCCAACGTCCTGCATTCCTACAAAAAAAATCTGTTCCGCCTGCATAATGCTTTATCCTTTCTTGAAGTTCAACATCCGAATTCTTCTTACATGAAAACTCGGAGAGGCCCTGCTGTAACGCTTCCTCTCCGAGAATTGCCTCACCTCTACACATACCTCACCAGCTCGTCAGCCTCTTTCCTTTTCGGCGCCGTCGGTGCGTCCCCGTCCGGATATCCCATGGCGATCAGGGCGGCAACCTTCTGTCCTTCCGGAACGCCTGCTGCTGCCTTGACCTTGTCGTCGTCGAAGACGCCCAGGATCACGGTGCCTACGCCTTTATCGTGAGCCGCCAGGCAGAACGTCTGTGCCGCGATGCCGGTGTCGAAGTTTTCCCATCTGTCTTCCTTGGACGTAGTATAAGATCCGTCCTTTTCAAAGCCGGAACGTCCGGTCACATAGGTTACGACCACCAACTGCGGCGCTCCCTTGATGGTCTTGGCATTGTACGCGAAGCCAAGCACACATTCACCGGCGATCTTTGCCTTGACCGCTTCATCCTCTATAACGATATATCTGGTAATCTGTGTATTCTTCCAGGAAGGGGCATAGGCGGCAGCCGCTATGATTTCATTGATTGTATCCCTCGCTACCTTTTCTGCCTTGAATTTTCTGATGCTTCTTCTCTCTTTGATACAGTTGATTGCTTCCATGTTCTCTTCCGGCTCTCCTTCACATGATGCTTTTATTTTATGCTTTATTTCACGCTTACTCGATGATCACGCCGTCAGCGTCCACGGTCAGCCCATCCGTTCCTTCAGGAGCGGCTTCAAGTTCCGGCTTCAGCGTATCCAGCAGCTTTTTCTCGACTTCATCTAATATGGCAGGATTGTCCTCCAGCCACTGCTTCACGTTTTCTCGGCCCTGACCGATGCGGTCTCCTCCGTAGCTGTACCAGGAACCGGCCTTTTCCACGATCTTCTGTTCTACCGCGCAGTCCAGCAGGTCTCCGGACTTGGAGATGCCCTCTCCATACATGATATCGAATTCCGCCTGCTTGAACGGAGGCGCTACCTTGTTCTTGACGACCTTGACCTTGGTCCTGTTTCCGATCATCTTGTCTCCGCTCTTGATGGTCTCCACCCTTCTCACGTCAAAGCGCATGGAAGCGTAGAACTTCAGCGCGCGTCCCCCTGTGGTCGTCTCCGGGTTGCCGAACATGATGCCGATCTTCTCTCTCAGCTGGTTGATAAAGATCACGCAGGTGTTGGACCGGTTCACGTTGCCGGCGATCTTCCGCAGGGCCTGGGACATGAGTCTGGCCTGCAGACCCACATGGGAGTCTCCCATCTCGCCTTCGATCTCAGCCTTGGGAACCAGCGCCGCTACAGAGTCGATGACGATGACATCTAAAGCACCGCTTCTTGCCAGCATATCGCAGATCTCCAGCGCCTGCTCGCCGGTGTCCGGCTGGGATACCAGCAGCTCGTCTACCTTGACGCCCAAATTCCGTGCGTAGACCGGATCCAAGGCATGCTCCGCATCGATAAATGCCGCTTTACCGCCCTTCTTCTGCGCTTCCGCGACGATGTGCAGAGTCAGGGTCGTCTTACCGGAGGATTCAGGCCCGTAGATCTCTACGATCCTGCCTTTCGGCACCCCACCCACGCCGGTGGCCAGGTCCAGGCTTATGGAGCCTGTGGAAATCGTATCGATATTCATCTGCGCCGACGCATCCCCCAGCTTCATGATGGAGCCCTTGCCAAACTGTTTCTGAATCTGCGACATGGCGTCAGCCAGCGCTTTCTCCCTTGCTTCTATATCATCGATTCTGCCGCTGCTTATCTTACTGTTCGTATTGTTGCTCATTCTCTACCTCCACATGAACATTTGTTCTCTTTTAATCATACCCTATCGGCAGCCTTTGGTCAAGCTTTTTCTTGCCATGGCACAAAAGTGTAAATAATTGGTACAACCAGTATACAACACGTTTCATCCTGCGTCAAGCATTTTTTTACATTTTCAGAATCATTTGTAACTCTGGCTTGATGTTTCCATTCGCCCGTCGAGGACCCGATTGACCAGATCCAACATGGAAAGCACCGCATAATGACGGTTCCACTGCCGGTTCACATTTCTGCCCCGCAGATCCCGGACCACGGTCCTTCCGTCAAAACAGCATCCGATGAACATGGTTCCCACCGGCTTTTCTTCGCTGCCGCCGTCCGGCCCGGCCAGACCGGTTACAGAGATGCAGATCCGGCTTCCCGTCTTCGCAGCAAGGCCTTCCGCCATTTCAGCGGCCACCTCCCGGCTCTCCGCCGTATGGGCCAGCAAGGTTTCTTCCTTTACGCCCAGCTCTTCCATCTTAGCCCTCCAGGTGTAGGTCACAAGGCTCCTGTCAAATACCGCGGAAATGCCCGGCACCGATGTCAGCGCCGCGCCGAACATGCCTCCGGTACAGGACTCACAGGAGGAGATGGAGATATTTCTGCCGATCAGTTTTTTCCCTACAACCTGAGCCAGCTCTTCGTCCTCCTCGCTGTAGATATAGTCTCCCACCTTCGCTCGGACCTGCCGTATCATATCCGACACGGCGGCCTGCGCTTCCTCCAGGGTTGTCCGCTTTGATGCGATTCTCACGCTGCATTCCCCTTCTTTGGCATAGGTGGCCAGGGTCGGATCGGTCTGGCCGTCAATCAGCGGAAGCAGTTCCGTTTCCAGAGCGGACTCCCCGATACCGAAGCAGCGCAGCACCTTGTAATGGATCACGCTGTTCTGCCGCTTTTCCAGATACGGCCGTACCCGGCGCTGCCACATGCGGGTCATCTCCCGCGGCGGTCCCGGCATGCAGATGATGGTTTTTCCATCTTTTGATAACGCGAATCCGGGCGCTGTTCCGGCGTCATTATCAAAGACCTCCGCCCTGCTGGGCATCATGGCCTGCTTGTAGTTGTTCTGTGTCAAAGGCCTCCCTCTCCGCCTCGCGCTCTCCTCCAGGGCCAGAAAAGACGGTTCGTGACGCACCAGAACATCCTCCATGACCTGGCAGGCGGTTTCCTTGGTCAGATCGTCCTCTGTCGGCCCCAGTCCGCCCGTGGTGATGACCAGGTCGCAATCCCGGAACGCCATCTGTATGAGATCGGCAAGCCGGTCTGAATTGTCTCCCACGGTGTAATGATACATCACGTCAAAACCCAGCAGGTTCAGCTGCTGGGAAAGAAATACCGTATTGGTATTGGTAATCTGTCCGAAAAGGATCTCCGTTCCGACGCTCAAAACCGCTGTTTTCATCTGTCTGCCTCCCCATTACATAGAAAATACGTTTCTGTTCTTCAAAATGTATTCTGCCCCGGAATACACGGTCATAATCAAAGATGCCCACAGGAACACCTGACCCGCCAGACCACAGACATACCGGGCCTGTTCCGCCTGAGACAGGGCAGGCGCCAGCAGAAGCAGCGGCACAGCGATCATCTGCAGCACTGTCTTGATCTTGCCGCTCATACCCGCTGCAATAACCGTTCCTTCTGAAGCGGCGACGGTGCGCATGCCTGCCACGGTAAACTCTCTGGCAAGGATCACGATCAGCATCCAGCCCGGCACAGTGCCGTCCTCCACCATCAGGCAAAAGGCGGAGTAGACCAGAATCTTGTCCGCCAGCGGATCCATGATCTTTCCGAAGTTGGTTACCAGATTGTATTTTCTCGCGATCTTGCCGTCCAGCATATCCGTCAGAGAAGCCGCGATAAACAGGACAAACGCCACAAGGTAAAATCCCGTCATGTATGCCGCGATGAAAAAAGGCACGGCCACGACTCTGGCGATCGTCAGCTTATTTGGTAAATTCATGGTTAAACCTCCGTTCCAACGATATCATAGTCAAAAGCGTCATCGATCAAAACCCGGACGAAATCTCCCGGCGCAAGGTCCCTGGCCGAAGTAAAAATGACGGAGTCGTCGATCTCCGGAGCGTCAAAGGCGGTCCGGCCGATGTAGCTGCCGTCCTCGTCTCTCTCCTCCACCAGCACCTCAAAGGTCTTTCCGATCTTCTCCCGGTTCAGTTCCAGCGAAATATCCAGCTGTCTTCGCATGATGTGATCCAGCCGCTGCTCCTTGACCGATGCATCGATCTGGTCTTCCCTCTCCCCCGCGGGGGTGTTCTCCTCCCGGGAATAGGCGAATACGCCCAGCCGTGCGAAGCGCTGTTCCTCTACGAAATCGCATAGAGTGTCAAAATCCTCCTCTGTCTCGCCCGGAAAACCTACGATCAAAGTCGTCCTGATATGGATATCCGGCATGGCCTCCCTCAGACGGCGTATCGTATCCGCGATGGACGCCGATGTGGATCTGCGGTTCATGGCCGCCAGCACCCGGTCGCTGGCGTGCTGGATCGGAATATCCAGATAGTCGCAGATCTTTTCTTCTTCCGCCATGGTCTGGATCAGCTCATCGGTAATCCTGTCCTCATAGCAGTACATCAGACGGATCCAGCGGATGCCGTCGACGCGGCACAGCCTGCGGAGCAACTTGGCGAGGCGCAGCTCGCCGTACAGATCCATGCCGTAATAGGTCACGTCCTGGGCGATGAGGATCAGCTCCTTGCAGCCAGCCGCAGCCAATGCCTCTGCTTCTGCCAGAATATCTTCCTCCCGCTTGCTTCGGTATCTGCCACGGATCTTGGGGATTACACAGTAAGCGCAGACGTTGTTGCAGCCTTCCGCGATCTTGATGGTTGCGGAATACGGATTCTCCGGCAGCTTCCGGACGTAACGTTCCAGAAAGCCGTCGTCACAGGGATGGTTGACAACGCCGCGGCGGACACCCTTTGATAATTCCTCTAAAAGCGCAGGAAGGTTCTCGTACTCGTTGACGCCGATGAACAGGTCCACCTCCGGCATCTCCTCGTGCAGTTCCTCCGCGTACCGCTGAGCCAGACAGCCGGAAACCACCAGCAGCTTGCCATCCTCTTTGTACGCGGCCATGTCGAAGATCCTCTCGATGGATTCAGTCTTGGCGTCGTTGATGAAGCCGCAGGTGTTGACCATGATGACGTCGGCCTCCTCCGGCGTGTCCACGACCACGTTTTGATGTTCTTCCAAAATCCCGGCCGCCATCTGCGAATCATTGAAATTCTTGGGACAGCCCAAGGTATCTATATATATCCTCATTGATTCTCCACTTCACTTTTCATAGCCGCAAGCTCTTCCTCGCTGAGCAGAACCTGTCTCGGCCTGCTGCCGTCCTGCGGACCGACGATGCCTCTGGCTTCCATCATGTCCACGATCCTTGCCGCCCTGTTATAGCCGATTCTGAAACGCCGCTGCAGCATGGATACCGACGCCTGTCCGGCGCTGACCACGCACTCTATGGCCTCCTGCAGCAGCTCGTCCCCGTCGTCGGCCTTTCCGGCAGGCAGGTTGCCCTTTTCGATGGTGTTCATCACATCTCCGGCATACTCTGTCTCCGGCGCCTGGCCCTTGACGTATTCGATGACTTTATGTACCTCGCCGTCAGACACAAAGGTGCCCTGGACACGCACCGGCTTGCCCATGCCCAGCGGATTGAAGAGCATATCTCCCTTTCCCACCAGTTTTTCGGCACCGGACATGTCCAAAATGGTCCGGGAGTCAAACTGCGACGATACGGCAAAAGCGATCCGGGACGGAATGTTGGCCTTGATCACGCCGGTGATGATATCCACCGACGGTCTCTGGGTCGCAACGATCAAATGCATGCCGGCGGCTCTCGCCATCTGAGCCAGACGGCAGATGGACTCCTCCACCTGAGACGGTGCGGCCATCATCAGGTCGGCAAGCTCGTCGATGATGATGACGATCTGGGGCATGACCTGGTCGGTCTCGCCCAGGAGCCTCATGGTGTCGTTATAGCTTTCCAGGTCTCTGACCTGGTTTTCCGCAAACTTCTTGTACCGGTCTGTCATCTCTGACACGGCCCAGTTCAGGGCGGCGGCCGCCTTGGCAGGCTCGGTAACAACCGGGATCAAAAGATGCGGGATCCCGTTGTAATTGCCCAGCTCCACCACCTTCGGGTCGATGAGGACCAGCTTGACCTCGTCAGGGTCCGCCTTGTACAGGATGCTGGTGATGATGCTGTTGATGCATACGCTCTTGCCTGAGCCGGTGGAACCCGCGATGAGCAGATGGGGCATTCCCTTCAGGTCCGCCACGATGGCTTTGCCGGCGATATCTTTGCCGACGGCAAAAGTGATCTTGGACTTGGCCGATTGGAACTCTTCAGAATCGATGATCTCCCGCAGGGTGACCATGTTGATCCTGTCATTCTCCACCTCGATGCCCACGGCGGCTTTGCCCGGGATCGGTGCTTCGATACGGATGCTCTTCGCCTCCAGATTCAGGGCGATATCGTCGGCCAGGCGGACGATGCTGCTGACCTTGACGCCTACATTAGGCTGTATTTCATACCGGGTGACCGCAGGTCCCTGGGTTACCTGAATGACCCTGGCATCCACGTGGAAATTCTGCAGCGTTTCCTCCAGCTTGGCAGCCTTCTGCTTCAGGCTGCTGTTCAGGTTTCCCTTATTGACCGGCTTCGGTTTATTCAGCAAGCTGATCGGCGGCTTCTTGTACTGGAGCACCAGGGTCTGCATGGCGACCTCATTGGGGTCCAGCGTGATAGAACTGGCCTCCTTTTTTGTCAGCTTTGCGGGCTCTTCTGTCTGGATCACGCCGGGAATACCGGCGGAAACTCCCTCGGCCCCCCTGCGGGTTGGCTTCGTAGTTCCGGTATTTTTGTCCGCTTTCACAAAGGTGTTCTCCACGCTGCCCAGCCCCCGGTCCGCCGGCGCGCCGTTGCCGAAGGACGCTCTGCCGTCGAGGCCATAGCCTCCGCCATAGTCTACCTGGCCGTCCAGGCCGCGGCCCGCTCCGTAATCCGCCTTGCCTTCCAGGCCATAGCCTCCGCTTTTAGCCGGTTCTGCCCGGTGTCCGTCCAAACCGTAGCCCGCTGCACTCTCGTCTTCCGTTTTCTTCGTCTTCTTGTCGGAAGAAAACAGGCTGGTATCGCTCATGTATTCCAGCACCTTGCTCTTCTTGTTCTTAGACGTATTGCTTTGATCAGAAAGTCTGCCGCTTCCTTTCTCTGAATCACGTCCCAGAGGGCCCTCGTCGTCATAGGGCGTAATGATCTTGATGTCATGGCCGTCGGCCAGCATGGACAACTGTTTTCCTGTTTCCTTTTTCTTCGGAGCGGCTGCGTCTGACTCCGGAACAGTTCCCGCAAAAGGCGCCGATTCGGTCTCCTTTTCGAAAGGAGACGCCTCATCTGCTTTGAGCTTCTCCCGCAGCATCCTGCGCTCTTCTGCTTTGGTGGCGATTTTTTCAATGCCTCTGGATACCGGCGTATTGATGACCAGAAGCAGGCAAATGATGATGACGACGATGGAAAACACATACAGTCCCACCATGCCGATGGTCTTCACCAGGAAGGTCCCCAAGGTCATGCCAAAGATGCCGCCGCTCTGCAACAGGACGCCTTTGTCGTAAAAGGCCTCAAAATCGTAAACCAGGGCTTCACTGTCGATGAACCGGCCTGCATTGATCAGGCACAGCATCAGAAGCGCCAGGAAAACCAGGGCAAAGGATCGGGTACTGATGTGCACCGTCTTGTTGGCAAAGAGAAGGATGCCAAAAACGGCCAGGTAGAAGGGCAGCACCAGCCCCATCAGACCGAATATGCCTTTCAGCCCATCGCCGATATCATTTCCCAGTTCACCCGCCGCGTGAAAGCAAACGGCTGCGAAAAGGAAGATGCCGACAGCGATGAAGATAACGCCCCAGATCTCGTCAATGACCCGCTTATCAGCCTTGCGCTGCGCCTGTATTTCCTGAATTTCAGCTCTGGCCTTTTCCTTGGCCGGATCCGTCTTTTTTTTGTTCTTTGATCCCGGCGGTCTGCCGGATTTCTTCTTTTGTTGTGCCAATACCTTTCCTCCTAATGGTTCGTCCCGCAAACAAAGCGAGCGGCTAGACGAACCTTATGCTTTAAATCCCCAAGAAAGCAAGCGTCAGCGCCGCTTGATTGGATGGATTTTGTCGTATTATGGTTCGTCCCGCAAGCAAAGCGAGCGGCTAGACGAACCTTATGCTTTAAATCCCCAAGAAAGCAAGCGTC
>CAZGED010000039.1:0-250 GCA_964525085.1 uncultured Senimuribacter sp. | reverse complement strand
TTTGTCGTATTATGGTTCGTCCCGCAAGCAAAGCGAGCGGCTAGACGAACCTTATATTCCCTATGCCTTCAGGAAGCTGTAAGCGATGGTAAAGATGCCCAGCGCCCAGACATAATAGGAAAAATAGCTCAATTTCTTCTTTGATACAATCCGGATCATGGTTTTGATAGCGATAAATCCGGATACGGCGGCTACAGCCATGCCCGCCAGAATCGGGCCGATCAGCTGCGGGTCGATGCCCTCTTGGATG
>CAZGED010000038.1:0-12395 GCA_964525085.1 uncultured Senimuribacter sp. | reverse complement strand
CTTTTACCGTCGCCACCACGATGGTGCCTCTGTCCTCCTGCACGCCGCCGGAAGCCTGAATGCGCTCCTTGACCACCTCAAAGGCGGTCTGGGCGGTGGATGCGCACAGCATCAGCTGCGGAATGAAGAGGATGCCGTCCTCAAAATCCCGGCCGGCTGCGTCCAGGATCGGGATCAGGATCCGATTGATCACCTCCAGGGGTTCGCGCTGATCCAACTCCGCCGCCACCAGCTCTCTGCACTTTCCGTGCAGTCCGTTCATGACGGCATACGCGATTTCTTCGTTGCACGTCGTGTCAAGAGCCGCAGCCTCGCTTCCGGCAGCCGCCGGCTGTCCGGCAGACGTTCCCTGACTGACACCCTTTGCTGCCGGCTCACTGGTCGCCAGCTCCTGGCTGTACCGCGCGATGTAGTTTCTGGCGCCCGGGTCCAGGTTCATGATCAGCCGGTAGGTGTCTACGGTGCGGACCATGTCAGGCGCACCCGGGTTCATGATCGGCAGGTCCAGGCCGCAAGTCAGCGCCATCTGCAGGAAATTGTGGTTGATCAAAGGCCGGTTCGGCAGTCCGAAGGAGATGTTGGACACGCCCAGCACGGTCTTCAGACCCAGGACCTCCTTTACATAGCGGATCGCTTTCAGCGTATTGGCCGCGTTCTCCTGTTCTGCGGAAACGGTCAGGGTCAGGCAGTCGATGTACACGTCCCGCTTCGGGATCCCCAGCGCCTGCGCCCTGTCCAGAATCCGACGGGCGATCTCGATCCGCTTCTCCACGGACTTGGGAATGCCGTCTTCGTCTAAGGTCAGGCCCACCACGGCCGCACCGTATTTCTTCACCACGGGCAGAATTGCCGCCATGGATTTTTCCTCTCCGTTGACGGAATTGACGATGGCCTTGCCGCTGTAAACCCGCAGAGCCGCCTCAATGACGGCCGGATCGTTGGAATCGATCTGCAGCGGCGCGTCGGTCATGCCCTGCAGGGCTTTTATAATGTTTACAATAACTTCTTTCTCGTCGATCCCCGGAACGCCGGCGTTGACGTCCAGAATTTCCGCGCCGTCTCTGACCTGATCGGCCGCCTGGCCCAGCACATAGTCCATATCCCCGTTTTTCAGGGCTTCTTTCAGCTTTTTCTTGCCGGTCGGATTGATCCGTTCGCCGATGATCCTCGGCTGATCGATGATGACGGTCCTCTCCGGCGTACAGACGGCGGCAGGAATGTCAGGCTCCCGGGCGCAGTAAGTCCTTCCATCAAAGGCGTCCCGGAGGGCTTTGATGTAGTCCGGCGTCGTGCCGCAGCAGCCGCCGACGACTTTGACGCCCAGAGGGATCAGGTCCGCCGTGACGCCGGCAAATTCCTCCGGCCCTACGTTGTATGCTCCCGTAGAAGGGTCTGGCAGCCCTGCATTGGCCTTGGAGACCATAGGCAAGGTCGTCCACTGGGACAGTTCCTCGATCAATGGCCGGAACTCCGCCGGTCCCAGGGAGCAGTTCATGCCGATGGCGTCAGCCCCCATGCCTTCGCAGGTCATGGCCATGGCCTTGACCTCTGTACCGGTAAAGGTCCTTCTGTTGGCCTCGAAGCTCATGGTGCAGATCACCGGCAGCTCCGTATTTTCCTTGGCAGCCAAAAGAGCGGCCTTCATCTCGTAGAGATCCGTCATCGTCTCTATGGTGATCAGATCCGCACCGCTTCCGGCCAGGATCTGCCTTTGAAACAGCTCATAGGCTTCTTCAAAGGTGACCGTGCCGTTGGGTTCCAGCAGCCGGCCCAGAGGGCCGATATCCAGGGCGACTTTCGTCTGGGTCCCCTCTGCGGCTTTCCTGGCGTTGGCAACGGCAGCGCGGATCAGTTCTTCCACGGTATATCCGCAGCCTTCGATTTTATATGGATTGACGCCAAAGGTGCAGGTGTTGATAATGTCGCTGCCCGCCTCCACGTAGGCGCGCTGGATCTTCTGAATGATCTCCGGATGGGTGATATTGAGGACCTCCGGCACCTTGCCGATGTCGTCCATCTCCTTTTGGAGCATGGTCCCCATGCCGCCGTCCAGAAAGATAAATTCCCTGTCGGGGAACAAATTCAGCAGCTTGTTCATTCTTTCTTTTCCTTTTGCTCTTGTTGCTCTTTGTCTGAAATTTCCTGCCCGAAATGGTTCGAATGGTTAGAACAGGCTCTGTACGCTTTCGCAGATACGTCTTGCGATATACGGATTGTTCATGGTGTACAGATGGACGCCGTCTACGCCGCTACTGACTAAATCCACGATCTGGTTGACCGCATACGCGATGCCTGCGTCTCTCATGGCCTCCGGCTTATTCTCATACTTGGACATCATCTTGGTGAACTTCCGAGGCAGGCTGGCGCCGCACAGGGACACCATGCGCTCGATCTGCTTCTTGTTGGTCACCGGCATGATGCCGGCTTCAATCGGCACGTCGATGCCTGCGATCCGCGCCTTGTCGAGGAAGTCGTAGAACATGCTGTTGTCAAAAAACAACTGGGAAATCAGATGCTCCGCACCTGCGTCCACTTTCTTCTTCAGGTTCAGGATGTCCTCTACCTGGGTTTTGCTGTTGGGATGCCCTTCCGGGTAACAGGCGCCGGAAATGCCGAAGTCGTAGTTTTCCTCTTCTTTGATGAAAGTGATCAGCTCATTGGCATGGAGAAACTCTTTTTTCAGCGGCGCGTCAGGCACGATGTCTCCCCGCAGGGCCAGGATGTTCTCCACGCCGCTTGCCTCCAGTCTGCGCAGGACCTCGGAGACCTCCGCCCGGGTGGAGTTGACGCAGGTCAGATGAGCGGCGGATTCAATGCCGTACTGATGTTTGATGGCGGATGCGATCTCACAGGTGGAGTTATCGGCCAGGCTGCCGCTGGCACCGTAGGTTACGCTGATGAAATCCGGCTTCAGCTCCTGCATCTCGTCCAGCGCATCGTACACGGTTTGAATCGGGTTATCCCGTTTTGGCGGAAATATCTCAAACGAAAGAACAGTCTTTTCTGGGTTGAACAATTGTGATAATTTCAAAGCTCTTACCCTCCTCTATCTTAAAATTATTTTTATTAGACTATCGTCTATTGTATACCCTTTTGGTGGGTTTTTCAATCCCGTCTTTGATGATTTCCCAGCTTTTCACCTCTTAGCCGGCGCTCCCCTACTTTTCTACCAGCAGGATATCCATGTCTACCCTGCCTTCAATACCGTCAACCTTTCCCGCGTCTGAATACTGCCAGATCCGAAAGCTGTACGGGTACGTCGTCCGGTCCGTGTAATGGGCCAGCCAGGTATCGTAATCGCTCAGATAGCCCAGATCCACCCGGTTTTCCAGCCAGTGAGGGTTGCCGTAGACCATAGGCGTATATCCGTTTCTCTCGATGACCTTGCAAAAGGCGTCGGCGATCCGGGTCCGCTCTTCCACGGTCAAACCGCTGATCCTGTCCCCCTCGCCGTTTACCGGCTCCATGTCAAAGGCCACGGGATAGTGAACCCCTTTGCCGCGGATATGGCGGACCACATACCGGGCTTCTTCTATGGCCTCCTCCGTCGACGTAGCCTGGGAGAAGAAATACACGCCGATGTCCAGCCCCGCTTTGCGGGCCCCTTTGATGTTCTCTTTAAAGCGGCTGTCCATTCGGATGCTGCCGCTTTCGGAGCCCCGGTAGCCCAGGCGTATCATGGCGAAGTCCACCCCGTCGTCCTTCACCTTGTCCCAGTCGATCTCCTTTTGATAGTAGGAAACGTCGATGCCGGTCACGGAGGTATAGTTGTCGTCCTCGTAGTACAGACGGCCTCCCTTTTCCTCAAAGGCGCTCATGTCGTAGAGATGCTCCGGCACGCTGCGGCGCAGTCCCAGACCGTCGTAATTTCCCAATATGGTGTAGATCACAGTGAAAACGCAAGTGACCATGAGGAGAGCGGCCGCCATGATGATCAGCTTTCCCCGCAGCGGCATCCTCTTATATTTCCGCTTCCTGGGGCTTTTTCCCTTCTTCCGGCCGGAGGGCTTTCTCCCCCTGCCTCCGGGCGTTCTGGACGGCTCCGGCAGTGAAAATCCCTTCAGGCTCTTGATATGCAGTTTCTTCAGGTTGATGTTGATGCTCATAGTAAACATTCTAACACATTTCGACAAAATCGAAAAGAAGATTTGACGAAGTCCCGTTTCTCCGATATATTATAGTATAGAAACGAGGTAAGAAAGCATGTTAGATTTTAAAGAACTATCCCAAGACTTGATCACCTATCGCAGAGAGCTCCATCAAATCCCTGAACTGGGTTTTTACGTATATAAAACCAGCGCTTATGTATGCCGGATCTTGTCCCAGCTGTCCTGTCAGGTGGAAAAGATCGTACAGACCGGCGTCATCGCCTATTTTGACTTCGGCTGTGCGGAAACCATGGCTTTCCGCGCCGACATGGACGCCCTTCCCATTCAGGAGGAAACCGGCCTGCCCTACGCGTCGACCCATGAAGGATGTATGCACGCGTGCGGTCATGACGGCCACATGGCCGGCCTTCTGGGCTTCGCCAGGGTTTTAGACGCGTACAAAAAAGAGGGCTGCAAGCCGTCTTACAATGCCCTGCTGCTGTTTCAGCCGGCGGAAGAGACCATCGACGGCGCCTTGCGGATCTGCGCCACCCACATCTTCGACCGGTACAACATCAAAGCCATCTTCGGCCTGCATCTGTGGCCTATGCTGGAAAAGGGCGAAATCGCATCCCGTCCAGGGGCCATGATGGCTAAATCCACCGCTGTAGACGTGACCATCGAAGGCGTCAGTGCCCACTGCGGAGATCCGGAAAAGGGGAAGGACGCCCTGGAGGCGGCTTGCCGCTTCGTCAGCGACATCTACTCCTACAAGACGATCTTCGTGCCAGACCGTTGCGTGCTGAAATTCGGCAAGCTGGAAAGCGGTACGGTCCGCAACGCCATCTCCCCATTCAGCAGGCTTTCCGGCACCATGCGGACCTTCAGCGAGGAGACCTGGAACAACCTGGTTGACGCCATGGCACATTTGGGTCAGAAGCTGGAACACGCCTACGGCGTCAAATTCTCCATGGATGTAAGCAAAAGCCACCCTGCCGTGATCAACAATGAGACGCTGTACAAGCGCATCAAGCCCCATCTCATGGGGCTGAACTACGTGGAGCTTCGCCGGCCTGTCATGATCGCCGAGGACTTCTCCTTCTTCGAGCAGCAGATGCCGGGCGTATTCTTCTTCCTGGGGACCGGCAGCGGCATTCCGCTCCACAGCGACAACTATGATTTCGACGACAGCATCATCATCGAAGGCGTCAAGCTGTTCGACACGCTGTTCCGAGCCAAGCTGTAGGCAGCCGATCCTGGCCCGGTCAAAGTCGTAAGCCAGACAGCTACCCGCGCTGCCGGAAAATATACCGAATCGGGGTGCAAAATATGCCAAAACAAGCGCAAACCCTATTGACTTTTTGTCCGCCTTGCGTTAAATTATACTATATGGGCTTTAGCACTCATTCAAATTGAGTGCTAACAAAATTTAGAGAATACCATTCGGAGGCGAGATTATGGCAAAAAAACAATTTAAAGCAGAGTCCAAGAAGCTTTTGGACCTGATGATCAATTCCATCTACACCCACAAGGAGATCTTTCTCAGAGAGCTGATCAGCAACGCCAGCGATGCGCTGGATAAGTTGTACTATCAGAGCCTGCAGTCCGGCGACACCGGCATCAAACGCTCTGACTTCCACATCGATATCACCGCGGACAAGGACGCCCGCACCCTGACCATCAGCGATAACGGCATCGGCATGACCGCGACTGAGCTGGAAGCCAATCTGGGCACCATCGCGAAGAGCGGCAGCATGGCCTTCAAACAGGACCACGCTGAAGATGAGCCGGCAAAGGGAGCCAAACCCATCGACATCATCGGCCAGTTTGGTGTCGGCTTCTATTCCGCTTTCATGGTAGCCGATGAGGTCACCGTCACGTCCAAGGCTTACGGCAGCGAGGAAGCAAACCGCTGGATCTCAAAAGGCGCCGACGGCTACAGCGTCGAAGCCGCTGAAAAAAGCGCAAACGGCACCGAGATCGTCCTGCACATCAAAGAGGACGCCGAGGGCGAGGATTACTCCCACTTTCTCGAAGAATATTCCATCCGCAGCCTGATTAAAAAATACTCCGACTACATCCGCTACCCGATTCAGATGATGGTGGAAAAGCGCCGTCCAAAGGAAGGCGTAGAGACGGAAGAGGGCCAGGCGCCGGAGATGGAAACCTACATGGAACTGGAGACCCTCAACACGATGGAACCGATCTGGAAGCGGCAGAAGAGCAAGGTCAAACCGGAAGATTACAACGAATACTATAAGAGCAAGTTCAGCGATTACCAGGATCCCGTCCGGGTCATCCGCACCTCGGTAGAAGGTGTTTCCAGCTACACGGCCCTGCTGTTCATTCCGGGACACACGCCGTATGACTATTATACCAAGGACTACGAAAAGGGCCTGCAGCTCTACTCCAGCGGCGTCATGATCATGGATAAGTGCAAGGAGCTGCTGCCGGACTACTTCAACTTTGTCAAAGGCCTGGTGGACTCCCAGGATCTGTCCCTGAACATCTCCCGTGAGACCCTGCAGCACGACAGACAGTTGAAGAACATCGCCAAGAATCTGGAAAAGAAGATCAAAAAAGAGCTGGCCGACTTCATGAAGAACGACCGGGAGAATTACGAAAAATTCTTTGAGAACTTCGGAAGACAGCTGAAATACGGCATCTACGACGACTTCGGCATGCACAAGGACGTCCTCTCCGATCTGGTCCTCTTCTACTCTTCCATGGAAAAGAAGATGATCTCCCTGGACGAATACCTGGCAAAGATGGGTGAAAATCAGCAGTATATCTACTATGCCGCCGGCGAATCCGTCGAGAAGATCGACATGCTGCCGCAGACCGAGTTCATCAAAGAAAAAGGCTATGAGATTCTCTATCTGACCGACGAGATCGACGAGTTCGTCCTGCAGATGATGCGCGATTACAAGGAAAAGGAATTCAAGTCCGTTTCCGCCGAGGACCTTACAGGAGAAGAAACCGACGAACAGAAAGAGGCCATGAAAAAGGCCGAGGAAGACAACAAGGCGCTGCTGGACTACATCAAAGAATCTCTGGGCGGCAAGGTCACCGAGGTCAAGCTGTCTCCTCGTCTCAAGGGCAGCGCGGTGTGTCTGACGACCAAGGGAGCCATTTCCCTGGAAATGGAGAAAGTCTTAAATGCCATGCCGACAGACCAGATGGTCAAGGCCGACAGGATCCTGGAGATCAATCCGGACCACCCTGTCATGACCACCCTGAAAGACACCTTTGCCATGGGCGAAGAAGGCAAGGATATGGTCAAGACCTACGCCAACCTGCTCTACAGCCAGGCGGTGCTGATCTCCGGCCTGACCGTAGACGATCCGGTGGCCCTGGGAGAAGACATCTGCAAGGTGATCATGAAATAGTAGCATGACAAATTGCCTTTTTCACGAAAACGAGGCTGCCGCATGAACGGAAAAGAACCGTTCGGGCGGCAGCCCTTTTCTTTTTGCAACTAAAATCGTGTGCATAGGAACCTTTGATTCTATCATGCACACTTTTGCTGTTTTTTTCTTCTGCACTGATACGACAAAAAGTAAAATACCGTGCCGGTAAATCCGATTATCTGAATGATGATATACGTACTGCTCATGATTGTCTATTGAAACCTCCTACTTAAATACCAGATCATTCGCATCAGCCCACTCCCAGAATATTTGATTATAGATATCACCGTAAAATTCAACGTATCCATCATACAAACCGAGTTCCTGAAGTTTCTCAAGATACGCGTCCATGTAATCATGCCGCCTTAAGATATAGAATAACTGTTTACGCAATTCCTTATCTTCCACAAACTCTTTTGTATATTGGCGCATCATCTCCTCGTGATCAATTTCTTCATAAGTTGGAAGCATGAAATTGTTCGTATCTTTGTAGGGAAGCTTGTCGTTCATATTCTGCTTCACCTGTTCTAATTCTATTTTAGAAATGGGAAAGTAATCAAAAGTATCCGTATCCTTGTGGTAATATACATTCCTGTCTTTTCTAATTGACAGCATGAGTTCAACGATTGTCATACCCGCACTTCTCCTCTCAAAATTCATCTCAAAAATTTCTTCCCTTATAATTCGCACACCATGATGTATTCCTCGGCATTTTCACCATCAGCCGCGTGCCCATGCCCCGTCCGCGATAATCCTCGAATCATCAACGTATCTCCAAAATCCTTTTTCACCATCCTAATCCTCATCAAATTGTCATCAGCCCAAGTCTGAACCCCGCTTCCACGATTATGATAACGCGAGCAGATGAAAGCTGTGGGAACGTAGTCAGTGATACATATCTAAATCGATTTTTCAAGTAAATCTTCCATAGCGCATCCCAAAACTTTAGCAATTCGATATATTGTATCCGCGCTTGCTTTATTGATATTTTTGTTTCGCTGCTCATACATCTGAATCGAACGAAGGCCGACACCGGAGCGTTCTGATAACTCTGTCTGTGTAAATCCATATGTCGTGCGAATACGCTTCAAAGCGGTTTCTGAAGAGCATTCTTTCATCCGTTCATCTACAATTTCGGCAAACTTTGTTATATCTGCTTCGTGGAGAGTGTAATACATCTTCTGCAAGTCCTCGAAGGATATTATCTTAAAGAAATCACTATACGTTCTGCATGAGCACCATTGATAATAGGCAGCAGCCCACCCGATCCAATATTCTCTGGTGCGATCGAGATGTTCCTGCGGTTCTATTTGAAGTTTCTGACCTTTTGTTTCATAAAGGATTTCCATAACGATTTCAATGCCGCTTTTCCCCGCAAGATAAGCAGGTTCGCCGTTTTCCATTCGCCTGCTTACAGAACTTGCGGCAAACAGCTTCACAAAGTCATTTCCGGAAATACCGCAGGTATTAACTGCGTAATCAAAGGCATCGCCAAGTGCTGCCTGCGCCCTGCTCAGATATATTTCTTGGTATGCGTGAGTCATCATTCATAATGCCTCCTCTCATAATATCCTGAATATAGAGCCCATCGCTTTCTTTCTTCAGCATTTCCAGATAAATCTGATTGGCTTCATCATCTCTGGCTTTGCGGCGAACATAATACTGTTTTCTCTCTGCGACATCAAAGCCTTTGAAATTCAACCTTGAAAAAGCAAACTCTGACTTAATCACGACCTGTTCCCCTAACTTTCCAAGCCGCATAGCTTGCGCCAGCTGCTCCACAGAAATCCCGTTGTTCAGAAAAAGCTCTGCATAATCAAAATAGGAGTCGTCTGCACGGTAACCTATAATCAAGTCAAATGCGTTTATATTCAGTGTCCAGCGTATAGCAATTAGAAAAGCCATTACGCAATGAGGATACTGCCCATTCTTTTGCGAGCGCATTTCTCAATGTCAGGTATTCTTTCGTTATGGATGAGTCATAACATGCCCCGCCTTAATCCCCTGCTCTCGTTTGATTTCCCAAATTGTCGCCTGCGAAAAAGTGATCCGCATCAGCGGATCACCAGATTTTCAATATCTACTTCTTTTTCAATCATCTCCGTATCCAGCATAAACTGCATGGTGGATTTCATTGCTTCAATGTCTGAATCCCGAATGGTCATGTCGAAATCATAATACTCGAACATCTCTTCTACGGCCGCCACATCTAAATCCAGGCACTCCGCTGTTTCCTTTATGGCATCCTCTTTATTCTCTTCCATATAGGTCAGCACTTCCTGCTGCGCTTCAAGGAATTTCTCTACCACGTCTTTATGCGCTTCATAAAAGGCATTGGTCGTAGCGCAGACAATGGTAGCCTCTACCAAATTTTCTCCGTTGGTCACCAGATGCGCCCCGCTGCTCTGCGCGTTGTAGGCTGCCGCTCCTGCCAAAAGGGCGCAGTCCGCACTACCGCCGTTCATGGCCGCCATGGCGTCAGGGATCGTGGTATTGACAAAGTTTACATCGTCGATGGTCATGCCGCCGGAAGCCAGATAAGCCACGAGCAGTTCATGAAGAATGGTTCCCTGCGGGCCAGCGATGGTCTTTCCTTTTAAATCCGCCGGAGACTGGATCGAGTCATCATTGGAGAACAAGCAGAACGCCTTAGGCGAACGGCTGTACATGGAAATGATCTTAATATCCGCGTCATTGGCTGCGGACAAAATCACAGAAGTGGCGCCCACAGCGTACAAAAATTGAATGTCGCCGGAAGCCAAAGCCTGCGTCTGATCCGCGCCGGAAGTCAGGTCAGAATAATTCACGTTCTCTACACCCAGTTCTTTTAAATTTTCTGCGAATATGCTGTGGTTCTGCTCCACGATCGTCGGTACATTCAGCGGTGAGGAAACGTAAGTGACAGTAATGGTCTCCGGCGCTTCTGCCGCGGTCTCTGCGCTGTCCTTTGAGGAGGAACAGCCTGTCAGGGAAAGGGATGACAGCATCATGACAGCTGCCATGGACAAAGCAAGTAACTTTTTCACTTTCATTTTGATATCTCCTTTGTTTCATTAATATTTAAAAGAATATCCTCTTTCAGATCAATCAGGTCGCGGCAGGAAAGATCTGCCGGAACAGATTTTTCTTTCAGATGATAGACTTTCTTCACTTGTTTTTCTTTGATAATCACGATATAGTCGCCCAGCATCAAGGCCTCGTCGATACTGTGGGTGATAAACAGGACCCCGCAGGAGTTCTGCCGGTGGATATCCAAAAGCACCTTCTGCATGGAGGCTCGTGTAAAATAATCCAGCGCCGCGAAAGGCTCATCCATAAGCAAAAAGCCCGGATTTACAGCCAGTGCCCTGGCGATCGCCACCCGCTGCTCCATGCCTCCGGAGAGCTGATACGGCATGGCATTTTCAAACCCTTCCAGCCCCGTCAAAGAAATCAATCCGCGTATATGATCCTCCCTTATCTCGCTGCCCTTTAATCCAAAGGTAATGTTTTTCCATACGGTCAGCCAGGGCATGAGACGGGGTTCCTGAAAGACGATGCCCGTCTTGGCTTCTTTCGGATACGTCAGCGTGCCCTCAAAATCCTGATCCAGGCCGCCGACAATCCTCAGAAGGGTCGTTTTCCCACAGCCGCTTTTACCCAGGACCACCGTTATGGCATTATGGCGGATCGTCAGGCTGAAATCCTTCAAAACCTCCAACGGCTTTCCTTCTACCAGAAAGCGCTTCTGTATATTCTTTAATTCAATATCCTGCTGCATCAACTCCGGCTCCCTTCTGTCTTGCCTCCCACGCTCAGCCTGCGGATCAAGATGGAGAACAGCTTGTCGCAGATGCAGCCGATGATGCCGATCAGGAAGATACCGATAAAGACTTTATCTGATCGGGACATCTGCTGCGCGAAGACAATCATATATCCAAGGCCCGTGGCCGCTGCGAACATCTCCGCTCCGATTAACGCCCGCCAGCTGTATCCGAGGCCGATGCGCATGCCGACCAGAATGTCTTCTCTGGCATAAGGAAGGCTGATTCGGAAGAAGATCTTCAGCCTGGAAAATCCCAGGGACTGCCCCACCTCGATCAGCCGTTTGTCACACTCGGCAAACCCTTTGCTGATATTCATGGTCATCGGGAAAAAAGAAGCCAGCACAATAATGATCAGCTTTGAGGCTTCTCCCAGCCCGAACCAAAGGATCAGTAAAGAGATCAGGGCAAGGGGCGGCACGTTGCGGAAAAAATTCCCGATATGCTTCATATAAGCAGCCTGTCCAGGCAAATAAGCCGATGCCATGCCGCAGAAAAATGCCAGGGTGAAAGAAATGGCAAACCCCAGCAGTACACGCCGAAAGCTGACCACGATCGCCTTGGCGATCTCGCCCTTCTCAAGCATAGACACAAAAGTGGCGCACACTTTCCATGGCGTAGGCAGCAGATAGGTGTTCCATATCCCCATCCATGACACCAGAGCCCATAAAATCAGCAACAAAATAATGATATACCAGGGCTTCAAAAAACTGTGAATTCGTCTTATCATCGTCATACTTCAGCGGCACTGTCCAGGAAAGACCCCAAGCGTTCTTTTCCGGATGCCGTCCATACCTCTCTTTCGTTGCGCGTACACCCGCCGCTTTGCCGACCGAACTGCCCGGAGCGTTTCAATACGACAAAAGAAGAGCCCCGCATCGGAACTCCTCCTCACATCTGTAAAACCACGAGCAAAACATCAAAACAAAGCTGCACGGCTTTCTAAACAGCCACGTTATGCAACCGGCTTGTGGTGAGGAATCATTCCTTTCCATTCAGAACGGTCAAACACATCTTTTGCTCATTATAACAAACTTTTCTTTCTTTTTCAATAACCTAGGTGCGATAAGCAGAAAAATCTGCTTCCCCTCACT
>CAZGED010000037.1:0-12445 GCA_964525085.1 uncultured Senimuribacter sp. | reverse complement strand
GTTTTGCCCTAATACCAGATATTCCGCTCCGGTTCCAAACCTTTTCCCAGGCTCTGGCCCAGGGGTTCCCTGCCCTCTCCTTCCAGATCCTTCTTCATCATTTCTTTGATCTTCGACTTGAGGACGATCTTCGTTCCCTCGATTTCGCCGGCAGAAGCTGTGTCATCTGACTCACCGATGAGACACAACTGCGGGAAAATGACACACCACCAGTTGTGGCCTTCCCCTCTGCCTAAAGTGACCCGCAGGGCTTCGTAGTTGCCCGCCGGCAGAGTCAGATCCTCATAGCTCTTCTCCGGAATAAAAGTCACCTTGTGTTTAGCCGACGCAGGATAATCAAATCCCTTCTCCCGGATCACCTTCTCCGCGGCGGCCTCGATGTCGTCCAGGTGGCTGTCGATATAACTGCGGGCGTCTTCCAGATTGTCCTGCCCTTCCATCATTTTGATGATCTCGTCCCGCACCGCCAGCTTCAGCTCCTGATCCTCCGGGCTGTCGCTGTTGGCGATCACATGGAGACGGATGATGCCCGGATGTTCGTTGGGCGTATGCTCTATGTAAAAGATGCCGATGCCCGCCACGACGGCAAAAAACACGATCCAAACGCAAAGTTCCTTCTGCAGTACTGTCAATCTCATAATCCCCATCCTTTCTGCAACGAGTATGGACAAGAAATCAGAGATGATACACCCTTTTTTATTTCACGATCAAAAGCCTTCTACCCGGCTCCGGCTCGGCCTCCAGACAGTTGGCCATGCGCAGGTTTTCCTCCGTGGTTCTGTAACGCTTTGCCAGATCCCACAGGCACTGTCCCTGCTTCATGGTCACGATCACCATGGGATACTCCTTCTCCCGAACCGCCTCTTCAAACCGCGGATGTTCCACCATGGTGATCTGCTCTTCCCTGCAGGTCTGCACACAAAGCAAAAGGACCACGTTCACTTCGATCTGCTTCTCATTGATGAACTCCACCCACGCATTTTTGATCAAAGGGCGGCAGAAAGCTCTTTGATCGGCCGCGGCGCTTTCCATCTCCACCGTGCCCCGGAAATCCGGCGCCGCCTTCACCGCCGCGAAAGCGCCGTTTTGATCCTTCCACAAAGCGCAGCAGGATAATACGCCACTGACCACGACACGGCCTTTTTCACAGTGGCACGCGTGATCCAGAACCTGCGCCGACGCGTAGACGGCCTCCGCCGCCTTTGCGCCCTCCGGCAGATGGATGATCTCCCGCACAGAGGTCTCCGCCATGGCGTCTCCCACAAAATTAGTAATGCGGCACTTGGAAAAATCACAGACAAAGTTCTGATCTCTGTGATAAGCGTCCGTCGTGAGCTCGTGCTGGCGGTTTCCGTACAGCTCAATGCGGCTGCGCACGGAACCGCAGATGCGGAAGTGAAGATCCTCCGGGTTCTCCTCGTCTCTACCGATGACCACCGTCAGGTCCTGGCTGGAAAAGCTGGTCCGCACAGAATTCCAGTTCTTTCCCCGGTGCTCTTTTTCGATCGGTACGAACTGGGTGAACTCCACCCGGTGGCTCAGCTGATGAATACTCTTCTCATCCTGCGATTCCGAAGCCGCCGCGCTGTACAGGATGCTGCAGAACACGAAGCCGTTGATGACGACCTTCTCGGTCGTCACCTGGCGGTAATTCTCCGCGATGACAAAGTCATGCTTCAGAATCGCTTCCGGCGCCAGCTCCGCTTCCTTGCAGCGGAAGGTCTCGTCGATCAGCGTTTCATCTTTCTTCACCAGTTCCAGACAGGTCAGTCCGGCGGTCTGCCGCCTCATCTCCAGCTCTCCGTTCTTCAAGCCGTCAAAGAACTGGAACTGACGGCTGCACAAAAGCCGGGCGGAAAATTCCAGCGTGACCTTGATGCGGAACTTTCTCTCGTTGACGATCATGAATTCCAAGCTGCGCACTTTGCAGTCAAAGACGCCCTCGCCCTCGTCCTGCGGATTCAGGCTCCACTGATACTTGTACGGAACCTTTGACGTAATCGCCACCGGCTCCCGGCTGCCCTCGGCGTTGTAAAGGGTCTGAACGGTCAGATTTCCCGTAAAATTCAGCAGATCGTCCGTCTTAGGGACCACCTTCTTTTCCGCCGGCGTGATATCGCACGAGGCGTGCATCAGCAGAATGTCCTGCATATCCGGCTTGATATCCGGCACCAGGATATCCTCTTCAAATTCATAGGTAACCGTCTGCGCCTCGGCAGGATATACGATTTTCTCTGTATGATAGATCGCTTCTGCCGGTGTGACGACCGGCGCCCTGGCCGGCTGCAGAGCGTATTCTGGTATGTCGTTCTCGTGGGTCATAACATTCTTCCCCCTTCAAAATTGGTCTGCTATAGTCTATGCAGGGGCCTGCCCCAATAGAACGGAAACTGTATTTAGTCCGGTTTCATCCTGATCAAACACCCTTTTCGCACCCGCAAACCCACAAAATCCGCCGTTTTATCTTGGAACTTTTCTTGCATATGCATATTCATATAGCGAGTGGGGTTGGCATAATGAATGCAGTGATCCCGCTGCGTCCCATACCGGAAGCGTTGCAAATCTGTTGGATTGAAATTATAAAATTTATCGGGTTGAACATTGAAAATTTATCGGATTGGAATTGTAAAATCTATCGGATTTGTATTGTAAAATCTATCGGATTGGCCTATAATATATCTACAGAGGTGATAAAATGGAACAGAAACAGTATATGCCGCGTATCATCGATGAGAAAATCGACCAATACCTGAAAGGCTTCGGCGCGATCTGCATCGAAGGCCCCAAATGGTGCGGAAAAACCTGGACATCCTTGCATCATGCAAACAGCGCAATTTTCATCGGGGATCCCGCAGGCAACTTTCAAAACCGTCAGCTGGCAGAGCTGTCTCCAGATTTAGTGCTGGAGGGCGAGCCTCCCCGCCTCATCGACGAATGGCAGGAAGTCCCTCCCCTTTGGGACGCCGTACGATATAAGGTTGACCAAATGCCGGAAAAAGGGCAGTTCATCTTGACCGGTTCTGCCACGCCAAACCACAAAGGCATTCTCCACAGCGGCGCCGGCCGTATCGCCAGACTTCATATGCGGCCAATGACCCTGTACGAGTCGGGAGATTCCTCCGGGAAAGTCTCCTTAAAAGCCCTTTGCAGCGGCAATCTGACTCCAGCCATGACAGGCGAGGTCCAATTAAAAACACTCGTTCAGCTGATTCTGCGAGGCGGGTGGCCCGGCAGCCTCAACCTGCCGGAAGAGCAAGCAGCCTTAATCCCCGCCGAATATTTAAATGCTGTGATTGATGACGATGTCTACCGCATAGATGGGATCAAAAGGAATACGGCAAAAATGCGTCTGCTGCTGCGCTCACTGGCAAGAAACGAAAGTACAACCGTCACTAACAGAACCTTAAAAAACGATATAAAAGAAATCGATGACGAAGATATAGATGTGGAAACAGTGAAAGAGTACTTGGATATTTTACGCCGCCTTTTCATCATAGACGACCAACCGCCATTTTCCACCTGTATTCGGTCTTCCGTGCGGGTAAAACAGGCCGTAAAACGGCATTTCGCCGATCCTTCTCTCGCGTGTGCCTTGCTCAAAGCGACACCGGCCAGTCTGATCGGTGATCTGGAAACCTTGGGATTTCTGTTTGAGGCGCTGTGCGAACGCGACCTGAGAATATACGCTGAATCCTTCGGCGGCACACTGTACCACTATCAGGACTATCAGGGACGCGAGATCGACGCTGTCGTTGAACTGGCAGACGGAAGCTGGTGCGCCTTTGAGATCAAACTGGGGGCAAACCAGATCGACGCTGCCGCGCAGAATCTGCGCCTCATCAAAGCCATGATAGAAAAGGACCCTACAGGAAACCCTCCCGCCGTAATGTGTGTCCTCTGCGGTATGAGCAACGCCGCGTATCAAAGGCCCGACGGCGTGTTCGTCGTTCCGATTACGGCACTGAAACACTAAAATGCTTTTTTCAAAGAGCCTTCTCTTACCAAAAAAACGACGCATGTGCCCACCATACGTCGTTTTTGATCGTTATGTAATGATATAATTCTGTCGCTTACTGTCCTGCTTCTTACTGCTTATTGAACACGGCTTCGCCTCCCTGGACAACGAACTCCTTCAGCCGCTTCACGTGGTTGTCAGCCGTCTGTCTGGCGGTATCGGCGTCGCCGCCTCTGATAGCTTCCACAATCTGTCTGTGCTCTACCGGCATGTTTTCATATCTGGAAAAATCATCGTAGAAAAGATAGCGGAATCGCAACACCAGCTCCTGAACCGTCTCGCTGAGCTGAATCAGCGTCTTGTTTCCGCTGCAGGCCACGATATATTTGTGGAACTCCTCGTCATAGCTGATGATCTTTTCCGTGTCGCTGTTGCTGATGGCCTCGCTGTATCTCCGCGTGATCTGCATCAGCTCCTCCATCTGCTCGTCGGTCATGCGCTCTGCCGCCAGTGCTGCCGCCAAACCCTCCAAGTCCTCTCTGACCTCCAGGGTATCCACCATATCCTTTACCGAAATATCCGAAGCGTAGGCTCCCCTTCTCGGCTCGATGGTTACCAAGCCTTCTTTTTCCAGTTTCCGAATCGCTTCTCGGATCGGAGTTCTGCTTACGCCCATCTCGTCTGCCAGTTCAACCTCCATCATTCTGGTGCCCGGCGTAATCTTGCCGGTCAGAATCTGCAGCTTCAGCTGTTCATACACGATTTCTCGCAGCGGTCTGTGGTTCTGTAAATCAAAATTCAACATATCATCTTAACTCCTAATTCATTTTGTTGTTCTGGTCCAGTACGCTTCGTAGCCATTTCTGCGCAGGGCCGTACAGGCTACTTTGGCATCGGAAATACTGTTGTAAATCCCAAAGACCGTAGGTCCGCTGCCGCTCATCAGCACCTTTTCCGCCCGGCCGCCCTGCAGCATCTGTTCCTTCAGCGCGGCTACCTGTGGATACGCATCCAGGGTATACGCCTCGAGAACGTTGATGCACTGGCCATATATCAGGCCGTAATTTCTTTCCTCTAATCCCTTTACCAGCAAATCGTTATCCGGCCGATGCTCGATCCGGCATCCGTCGATCCCGCGATAGACTTCCCTGGTGGACACCCCCATCGCCGGCTTGGCGATGACCACAGGTTTTTTGATCCCCGTCAAAGGCTTCAGCTCCGTGCCGGTGCCTGTAGCTCTGGCACAGCAGGCCGCCAACGGATGCTTGCGGATCCTCTGGGGCAGATCAAAGTTGTACCCCGCCTGCCCCATGACACAGAAGGGCACGTCGGAACCCAATTCCGCTCCCAGCTGGCACAGCCGGGGCAGACTGAGATTCAGCCTCCAGAGCTGATTCAAGGCGTGAAGCACGGCCGCGCCGTTTCCGCTGCCGCCGGCAAGCCCCGCCGCTACGGGAATGCGCTTGAAGATGCCGATACGAATTCTGCCGCCGCGGACCCGCCTTCCATAGCGCCGAACCATGAGCAGGGCCGCCTGATAGGCCAGATTCCGTTCATCTGTCGGCAGATAATATCGATTGGTCATCACTTCGATCTCGAAGGCTTCCTGCACCTCCTTCACGCCTTTGCCATCTTCTTTTTCTCTGCCGTCCCGTCTGACGGCTCTGCTTTCAAAGCAGACGGTCACGTCATCGTGAAAGGACAACTGGTGCATGACCATGTCTACCTTATGCATGCCGTCGTCGGTGACGCCGGTCACGTCGATGGAAAGATTGATCTTGGCAAAGGATTGTATTCTGATCTCTTTCATCAGCTTACTCCAATGTGCAAAATGAGCGGGTTACCGCTCATTTTGACTTGTCTATTTTTTCTTTTTCTTCTTTGCATTCGCGGCTCTTCTTCTGGCAAGTCTTTCTTCTTCTGCTATTCTTGCTTCTGCAAGGGCTTTCCGTCCGGTAATATAGCTGCTGCCGCCGGCAGAGATCGGTCTCGGACCTTTTACCTTGTAGTTGCCATTGTCTTCTTCATATTCGTAATCGTCTTCGTCTTCGTCGGCCTTGCGCTTCGCCTTTCTGGCCGCCTTTGCCTCCCTCTTAGCCACTTCCTTCTCGTGGGCCGCGATCACTTCCTCCACAGACTTGCCGGTCTTCTTGGCTTCCTTATACGGATTGAACGGCTCTTCTTTCAAGCCTCTCTCGGCCGCCTGCTTCGAGGCCTCTTTCTTGGCCTGGCGGGAGGTAAAGAAGAACATGCCGCCCATCATGATGACCATCATAATCATGTAGACCTTGGTGTTCTGACTTTGATTCAGGGTTGTAAAGGAAATATTCGTATCCTTGCCCAGTTCATTGCCGTCGTTGTCTATAAAATCGCTGGAAATGTGCAGCGTATACTCTGTATTGTCCTGGATTTTTAAGTCGCTGTCGTTGGCAATTTCCACTGCGTCGGCCAGTACCATCATCTTCTTGCTGTCTTTCGGATCATAGAAAACCCGAATCGGGATCTCGTTTCCTTCGTTGTCCGTAATGGAAAAGCAGTCAGCGTTGGCCTTTACCGAGTCCTTGTTCCCGATCTCACTGTTAAAAGTCAGCTTGACGCCCATGTTCTCAATGCTGGTGCTCTTCTGGCCGTCTTTCGGATAGGATTCCACAATCTCAAGGGATTGGGCTCCGAAGCAGACGGATGCCGTCATTGTTACGATTAGTGCTGCGAGGCATATGATAGCGCCTATTCTTTTCATTTACTACTCCTCCGATTTGTTCTTTTTCTTTCTATCTCTAAGCTGGCGGAAAAACTGCTGCATGAGATGCGCGCACTCTTCCTCCATGATCCCTGTTTCGATTTTTATCCGGTGGTTCAGCCGCGGGCTTGCAGCGATCTGAAACACCGATCCGCAGGCTCCGGCCTTAGGATCCATCGTACCGATATACAGATTTTCGATTCGCGCCCAAACCATAGCTCCTGCGCACATGGTGCAGGGCTCCACCGTCACATAGAGACTGCAGCCGATGAGCCGCCAGCCGCCGAGAACGCGGGCCGCCTCCCGGATCGCCGTCAGCTCCGCGTGGGCGGTAGGATCCTTCAGGGTTTCCGTCATATTGTGCCCCTTGGCTATGATCTGTCCGTCTTTTTCGATTACAGCTCCGATAGGAACCTCGCCCAGCCGGAATGCGGTCTCCGCTTCCCGCAGGGCTTCCTGCATAAACCTGTTCATATACCTTATCATGTTACCACAATTCCATACAGTATTCAACTGTTTTTTGTACTGAAAGACGTGCAGGTAGGAACAACGAATGGAATTAGACGATGTGGAATGTGCGTAGTGAATTACGCACGGAATTCCGAAATCCTCGGGCGCAAAAAAGACCGGCCGGGATTGGCCGATCCTTTCTCGCAATGCCTGTATGCAGACATCTAATCGCCCAGAAGCTTTGAAAGCAGCTCATACCGACTGCTGACGTTCAGCTTCCGAAAAATGTTGGAAATATGTTTGTAGGTCGTGGCTTTGCTGATATACAGCAGTTTGCTGATGTTCTCTGAGGATACTCCGTCACACAGCAGGTCCGCTATCTCCTTTTCCCGCTTCGTCAAACACAGATACTCCTCGCGGTTGACCGATTTCTGCTGCTGAGACATGTTTGCGAACAGATTCTCAAGCAGCGGGATGCTCAGAAGCAGTGAAAAAAGTTCATGCTCAGAGAATGCATCCGTTCTGGTTCGATCCAGCATGAAGAGCACCCGCAGGCTGTCCGTGATATCATAGAGGCCAAACCCTGTGGAATATGTGATGTTGAGCGAACTGATATAATCCTTTCTGAACTCATCCTTCGGAGATAAGTTCCAATTCAGACAAAACAGCTGGAACTCCGGCAGTGTAGGATGAACGATCTGCCTGACAAAGCCTTTCCCCGCATCCGGAAGATCGAACAATTTCCATACCTCCCGGTCCTTTGCGATTCTCTGATGGATTTTCTTTGGTACACTGTAAAGCTCGCCCTCCACCTTGGAATAATACTCATGATAATCGTTTACAGCTCTGCGGTCCACGCCGACCAGGTACTGGTCGCACAGTTTTCCGTTCCTGTCGTAGAAATAGATCCTCGACTGATCGGACGGGCACAGTTCCTTCAGGCCTTCCAAGATTTGAAGGGCAAACGGTTTTACCTGATGTTCGTTCCCGCAAGACAGGACGAAGCGATAGACTTTCCACAAAACTTCCTGACTCGGTGTATCCATCCAAAGGCCTCCTTCAGCAGCTTTGTCGGGATGAACAGAAACCAGCACAGGTTCGGATTAAAAAATGCCACCCCGCACCATATATTTTACACTACGTGAGGGTTTTGACGCAAGCGGCAAGTCGGTTTTTCTCAAAAAAGCTAAATCGTTTCCGTCTCTTTCGGCCCCGGGATACAGCCCTTCACGGTAAAGCTGAAAGGACGTTCCTGAATATTCATCAGTACGCCGCCATCTACGTCCACGGTTTCGCCGCACATGAAGTCGGACATAGGCGTACACAGCGCATAGACTGCCAGCGCAACCTGATCCGGATTCATTGCCAGCGGCGTCTGGCCGTAATGGGATTGGAGAACCTCCTGATATTCCGCACCGTAGAGACCGGCCGCTTCCGCACCTTCCGTGAATACGCCTGCGCTCAGCATACCGCCCGGCGCCACACAGTTCACGGTAATTCCATACTGGCGAAGCTCTGCCGCTACGCTCTTCGTCATTGCCACCACGCCGGCTTTTGCCGCGCAATAGTAGCTGTTCATGCCCACGCCCATGGCGCCTTCGCCCTTATGGGCCGCAGATGAGATAAAGACGATTTTTCCCTTGATCTGGTTCTCCACCATCACACGCGCCGCAGCCTGTCCCAGGAAGTAGGAACCCTTCAGATCGGTATCCAGGATCCGGTCATAGACTTCCTCCGGCAGATCCAGGTAAGAATAGCTGGACCAGCCGGCAGCGCTGGTCACCAAAATATCCAGAGAACCATACGTTTTGACGGTTTCTGCAACCGCTCCATAGCAATCCGCCACCTTGGAGACATCGGTTTTTACCCAGCTGGCTTCATAGCCTTTGTCCTTGAAATCTTTGACTGCCTGCAGGCCACGCGTTTCCTTCCGTGACGCGATCATCACCTTTGCTCCGGCTTCGCACAGGCGCGCCGCCACCATATATCCCAGGCCGGAAGCGCCTCCGCTGACCAGTGCGGTTTTGCCCTCTAAAGAGCAAAAAACCTGGCTTAACGGTGCGACGGACTGAAGATTCTGCCGGGACAGGGATTCCAAATCCGGCATCTGACCCTTTGCTTGTTCTGACATGTTACATCCTCCTTTTTTTCTGATTGGTTTTTGATCTTCGTTTTTCGATCTTAGATTTTTTGGATTCACGCTTGATTGTCTTACTCTGCAACCTATAACCTATACCGCGATCTTACCACGATCCGTTCCGGCTTGAAATAAATAATGTTATGCAGAATAAATGCGCAATCGTTTGTATTTTTCTGAATACAAATCCGGGATATACTGGGGATATCAGCAGGACGGTTGTCCGAAGATCCAAAACCTTAAATTGTGAAAGGAGTAATAGAAAATGGCACAATCTGTGGAATCGTTCAATTGCACTCCATTTGAACGCACGAGAAAAACGGTATGGCATTTGCAGCAGATGAAGGAAAAGGGAGAAAAGATCTCCATGGTCGGTACGACGTTCCTCCATCCTTTCATCACCATGTGGTGTGAATATTCCGGCGTAGACCTGGTCCGCTATCTGGCGCCTGGCGAGAACTGCAAAACCAGAGCAAGCCGTATGGAGGAATGGACCAGGATGCAGCGCCAGTTTGCACCGAACATTTGCCTGAACGCATGGATGGAGCCTGGAACCTGGGGCAATATCGACACTGCCGTCGACAACGCCTCTGTCCTCATTCAGGAGGGCGCGGATTCTGTACTCTGCATGGGCATTACCAATGACAAACTGAAAGCCATGGCTGACAACTACATCGCCGTATTTGGCCACGTTGGACTGCTGTCCGGCTGGCAGACGACCCGCGTTGGCGGCTACAAACGCGTCGGAAAAACTGCGGAAGATGCTCTGCATATTTTCCGCATGGCCTATGAATATCAGGAAAACGGCATGGTCGGTATGACGATAGAAATGACTCCGATCGAAGTTACGGACGCGATTGCCTCGAAACTGCGCGTTCCGGTCATCGAAGTTGCCGGCGGCGGCTATGCCGACGGATCGGAGCTGGTCGTTCTGGATCTGCTTGGATTTACCCCGGCCGACTCCATGGCTAAGCACAGCAAGTGCTATGCAGACCTGATGGGTACCTCCATGAAGGCCTTCGGCGAGTTCAACAAAGAAGTGAAGTCCATGGAATATCCGGTACCGGATCAGCACGGCTGGCACATGGATGCGAAAGAGCTCGACAAGTTTATGACTGCGATTGAGAAATAGAAGCGCTTCTTTCGTTGAGATGAAACACGTTGAAGCAAAACACGTTGAAGCAAAACGTGAAACGAAAAACAGAAACAGCAAAGCAGAGGGGACAGGACACATCTTGTCCCTCTGTTTTGCCGTACGCCTGCGGTACAGACATGCGCAGCCGCATGAAGCCGCAGGAAGATGTATGGAGCCGCACGATGGAGCCGCACGATGGAGCCGCGCGGGACCGCTAAACCGCACGGATCTTCCCCGAGGCCTCATCTACCGCGCCGATCCAGTAACCGAACAGGCTCTCCGCCGCCGCTCCGCCCAGTTCCTCCAGGCTTTCAAAGAAGGCCTCGCCGCCCCGTATCGGCTGCCACAGCTGAAAACATCCGGCATCTGCCATGGGCTGTTCCGCCAACAGGAACCGTCCCGGCACCGCGACCAGCCACGACTGACACCCTTTGCCCACCAGAAAATGCCCGTACCGCTCCGTCAACGCCCTGCATCCGTCCAACGCCTCCGGCAGGCCGTGCGCCGCCTCCATGCGCCACCACGCGGCGTCCGTCTCGTCGGTTTCCGCGGAGAAGACGTCGCGCTGTCCCTCTCCCCGGCATCGATCAAAGAGTGTCTGCCACGGGTTTCCGCCACGGTCCGGTGGTTCGATCTTTGACGCCTCTTCCGGCTCCGTAAAGAAAGGCGTTTTCCCGGAGAGGATCGTTTCTGCCGTTCCGTCCGCGCCTGCCGCCGCCAGCAGGCAGTGGGTATAGACTGTCAGGTCAGGGCCGTCAAATTTTTTGAAAAAGCTTCCTTCGCCGCTTTGATGGACGGTAAAGACGCCAAAGTCCCGGTGTATGACCTCTCCCTCCATGACGCCCAGCAGCATCAGATGGTATTCCTTCTTTTCCTCGGCCAGAAGTCTGGACGGCAGCAGATTGCTGACAGCAAAAGAAACGGACCGTTTCTCCCGATAGGTCTCCAGCACGCAGACCGCCCGGTCCACGCCGTGCTTCCATAATCGGAAGCCTTCGGCGGCATATTCCATCGGCACCGTATATTTCCTGTAATCTGACGACATAAACCCACTCCCTCACTTGCTTTTTACGAACAATTCTAGTAAGATAGTATATGTAGAAAAAACCGGCCTATTCGGGGAATGTAAAAACGGAGAGCAAAACATGGATTTCATCATCGTACTGATCGTGGTACTTTCAGCTATTCTCGGCGCCCGCAAGGGATTCGCCATGACGCTGGCCAGCTTTATGCAGTGGTTCATCTGCATCATCGCCGGTCTGTTGCTGTGCAACAAAACAAAGGTCTGGCTCATGGATCATACGGTTTTGGACGACACCGTCAACCAGATCGTGCTGAGTCATATCGAAACCACCATGGAAGAGAGCGCTCCCTACAAGGCTATGCCGGACCTGTTCAGCTCCTGGATCAACCAGGGGGTGGAGAACTTCGCCTATGGCACCTCGTCCTCCATCACCAACGTGGTCATGACCGTCATCGGATTCCTGATCGTGGTATTTGCCATTAAAATCATCGGATTCCTGGTCGTCCATCTGTTCTCCCGGAAATATACCGGGGGCGTCATCGGCTTCTTTGACGGGCTCATGGGATTCCTCTTCGGTCTGGTCCGGGGCGTGCTGCTGGTACTGGTATTCTTCAGCGTGCTGGTGCCGGTTCTGGGCACCATCTGGCCAGATCTGTCCGAGACCATCGTCGGTCTCATGGACGGCACCCGCCTCGCTGAACTGATCTACAACGACAATATGATCCTGGTGCTGATCAGGGATCTGTTTTCGTAGCTGCTCCCGCTTTGTGCCTTTAACACATATTCACATGTAAATTCGCACGCATATTTGCTTGCGCTTTTATCATCATGTGGGCATAATGTAGGTAACAAACAAAAGGAGATGTTTCATATGCCAAATACAAGCCAATCTCAGATTTGAGAAATTACACAGAAGTTCTGAAAGAAGTTACCGAAAAACGTTTCATCACATAATAAAGCAAGCACAAAAAAGATCTATCGCCGTTGCTCCAGCGCCCACGCTT
>CAZGED010000036.1:0-12811 GCA_964525085.1 uncultured Senimuribacter sp. | reverse complement strand
GCGGGTCAGCGGCAGCCCCGGCAAGACCAGGACCATCAACTTCTATCTGATTAACGACGCCTTTCGCATCGTAGACCTGCCGGGGTACGGCTATGCCAAGGTATCCCGGAACGTCACCGACAACTGGGGCGACATGATGGAAGCGTATTTTCAGAACCGGGAGGGTCTGAAAAAGGTGATCCAGCTGGTCGACATCCGGCATAAGCCGACGGCGCAGGACGTACAGATGTACGAGTATCTGCGGCACTACGGTCTGGACGGCATTGTCGTCGCCACCAAGGCCGACAAAGTATCCAGGAACGAAGCGCAGAAGAACGTGGCGGTGATCCGGAAGACGCTGCAGCTGACGGCGGAAGACAAGGTCATACCGGTTTCCGCCCTGAAGAAGACCGGCTATGACCGGCTGCTTTCGGAGATTGAGGAAATTCTGGAGGGTTAAATGCAGTTTATTAGTTTCAGAGTGATCCTGAAGAGAATCGGGGCAATCACCAGCCTGCTTCGGGATAAGACCGTGCCTCTGCGGAAGAAGGCTCTGGTGGTCTTCGGCCTGGTCTATCTGTTCCTGCCGGTAGATCTGATCCCGCCGATCCTGTTTCCGTTCGGCTTCATCGATGACCTGATTCTGTGGGTCTATATCCTGTGGCATCTGAAAGATGAACTGGATGCCTACTGGCTCGGCGAAAAAAGTGAGGATCTGTCAAAAAAATTTCGTGACAAGACCATTGTCGAGGGTGTAGAATTTGATGTAGAAGACGAAAACAAAAATAAGGAGTAGTAGTTATGGCAAGTCATGAAGTAGTAGGCAAGATACTGCTGACCCAAGAACAGATCTGGCAGCGGGCCCGGGAGCTGGGAGCTGAGATCTCCAAGGATTATGCGGGGGAAGAGGTCGTCCTCATCGGCACCTTAAGGGGCGCGGTCATGTTTATGGCCGACATCATGAAGAACATCACGGTGGATACCCAGATCGACTTTATCGCCGCTTCCAGCTACGGCAGCGGTACGGTCAGCTCCGGCAAGGTAAAGATCAAGAAAGACATCGAGACAGACATCGCGGGAAAGAATGTGATTATCATCGAGGATATCATCGACACGGGAAATACGCTGAAGTATCTGAAGGACTACTTCCTGTCACAGGGGCCTAAATCGCTGAAGATCTGTACGCTGCTGGACAAACCGTCCCGCAGGACGGCGGACGTGGTTGGCGATTACGTAGGCTTTACCGTAGAAGACCTGTTTGTCATCGGCTACGGCTTGGATTTTGACCAGAAATACAGAAATCTTCCGTATATCAGCTATCTGGAAGGGTAAGAAATCACACATCATATAAAAGGCGTTTATAATTTTTATGCAAAGGAGAAATATAGTTATGGGTTATGAAGTAAAAATCGGCTTGTCCAACAAGCATGTGCATCTGAGCCAGGAGCACCTGGACATTTTGTTCGGAAAAGGCCATGAGCTGACTCCGACAAAGCCTCTGGTACAGCCGGGACAGTTTGCCGCTGAAGAAAAGGTAGATATCGTAGGTCCGAAGAAGACCCTTTCCGGCATCAGAGTGCTGGGACCGGTACGCAAGGAAACGCAGGTAGAGCTGGCGCTGACCGATGCGAGAACCATCGGCATCAAGGCTCCGGTCAGAGAGTCCGGAAAGCTGGAAGGCACGCCGGGCTGCAAGCTGGTAGGCCCTTGCGGCGAGGTTGAACTGGATCACGGCGTAATCGTTGCGCTGAGACACGTTCACTTAAACGACGCCCAGGCTGCGGAAGCAGGCGTAAAGGACGGCGATTGGGTCAGCATCAAGATCGGCGGCGAGAGAGGACTGATCTTCGATAACGTACTGGTAAGAGCCGGTGCGAAGCACGAGAGGGAAGTACATCTGGATACAGACGAAGGCAACGCGGCAGGATGCGGACCGGATGCGGTATGTGAGATCATAAAGTAGTTACATAGCTTGTAGAGATGGGATAGGCCGTCCGGTCTATCCCGGTTTTCTTTCGGAATAGGAGTAAGTGATGCATAAGTTCAACTATTTTTGTTCCATCGTTTTGACGATTACTTTGCCTTTGATGATTTTCATATTGAGTTCCAACTTAGTATTAAGAGTGCCGGCCATCTATACGTATCACTACAATGACAGCCAGGTCATCGACGAGATACCGTACTATGTGACAGGCAGCCAGCTGGCTGACGGCATCGCGTCCTACTGGTCGTCTTTCAGCGGAGAGGCGTTCCAGGTCTACGAGAAAAACGGCACGTATCAGGATCCGATCTTTGACGAGACGGAGCAGCAGGTCATGCAAAAGGCGAAACGCGTTCTTAATATTGAGCTGGCGGCGGGGGTTCTGCTTCTGGCCATCACTTTGGCGATCTACATTTACCTTTACCGCAGCGGATTTCGTGACGCGCTCCGAAACCGAAGCAGGGTGGGGCTGGCTCTCGCCCTGGTCCTGCTGATCGCCCACGGCGTCTGCTGGCACATCAAAGGGTATCGCCTCTGGCTGTACGCCCATCTGATCGGCATAGAATTGCCGGAGGAAAGTACGACCCTGGTCACGGTGCTGGGGGATCCGTTTTTTAAGACATATGTCATCTTTGCGTCTATTTTCGGCGCGGCTATGCTGGCGGTTCTATGCTATGTCAATCACCTGCTGACAAAACCGTCCAGAATTTTTTACTAGAAGGATAGAGGGGAGAAAAGCATGGTATATCTATTTTTAGCCAATGGTTTTGAAGAGATCGAAGCTCTGACCGTGGTGGACCTGCTCAGAAGGGCAGAGCTGCAGGTCAAGGCTGTTTCCGTCATGGAAGACAGACTGGTATACGGAGCCCACGGCATCGGCGTGGAAGCGGATATCTTCTTTGAGCAGGGCGATTACGAACGATGCGCCATGATGGTCTTGCCGGGCGGCATGCCGGGAACCACGAATCTGTGCAATCACCGGATGCTGAACGAAGAACTGAAGAAGTTTTATCAGGCGGGCAAGCCGGTGGCGGCCATCTGCGCGGCCCCGATGGTTCTGGCGAAGGCAGGGATCCTGGCCGGACACAGGGCTACCATCTATAGCGGCATGGAAGAAGAACTGCTGGGCGCGGAGCATGGAGCGGAAAACGTGGTGGTCAGCGGCAACGTGATCACCTCCAAGGGTCCCGGTACCGCCATGGACTTCGCCCTGGCGATCATCGAATATCTGAAGGGACGCGAAGCCGCGTCTGCTGTAGCGTCAGGCCTGCTCTACGAGGGATATCATGAAGCTTAAATCGGACTATCACATTCATACGTGGTACTCTGACGGCACCATGAAGCCGACGGACGTGGTGAGAATGTACAAGGAAAACCAGTACGACGTGATCGCCATCACCGACCACGACGGCGTGGACGGGATCATGGAGGCGGAGATCGCCGGTGAAGCGCTGCAGATCAAAGTGATTCCGGGCATCGAGTTCGGCACGGATTACAACCTGGACGGCAGAGAGCTGGAGCTGCATATCCTGGGATACCACATCGATACGGCCGACAAAGCCCTGACGGACGCCCTTTGTTCCATCAGAGCGCAGCGGAAAGCCCGCAATGAGAAGCTGCTGGCGCACCTGAACAGCCTGGGTTACGACCTGACGTGGGAGGACCTGCTGCAGCGGCCGGGGCAGGAGTACGTGGGCAAACCCAACTTTGCCCGAGCCCTGGCGGCCAAGGGGTATGAGGTGCCGGAGCTGTGGGACGTGCTGGGACACGTGAAGCGGGAGATGATCTCGTCCTATGAAGCCATCGATCTGACAAAGGGAGCCGGCGGCATCGCGGTGCTGGCGCATCCGATGAAGACCAGAGGTCTGCCGCCGCGGGACTCGGAGGAGTTCTGGAAGGCGCTGGAGCGGATCGTCGGGGACCTGAAGAAGCACGGTCTTGGCGGTCTGGAGTGCTATCACCCGTCGGCTGCGGAGGAGGACAGCCTGAAGCTGGTGGTTCTGGCGGGCAAGTACCATCTGCACATAACCCAGGGTTCCGACTTCCACGGGGACAAGCAGCCGTAAATGCGGACAGTTGTAAATGCGGCCATAGATACAGATATTTTTCAATATGCTGAAGCGCTTTGCGCAGCCATCGATCTGGCACAACAGGTCGCGGCTGCGTTTTTTTGCGAATTCGTGTCACAAAACGGCGCCTGCCCTTAACCCACAACTTGCTTGTAAACTGGTCCGGAAAGTATTATAATAGAACTGGCTGAATATTACCAAGGGCGCATGGGGCGCCTGCAGGTATGACCATGAGAGAAGAGGAGAGCAAAATGGTTGTAGATTTCATGAAAAAACCCATCGCCGCAGCGATCAGGACGGAAAAGGATTTCAGCACGGCGCTACGGTCCGATGTGGACATGGTGTTCCTGCTCCATTCCAACATTATGACCGTCACCCAATGCGTCAAGGAGATCCACAGCGCGGGGAAGAAGGCGTTCATTCACGTGGACTTTTCGGAAGGCATCGGCAAGGACAGATATGGACTGGAATACCTGGCCAAGCAGGGGGTCGACGGGGTGCTGACCACCCGGACCAATATCGTGCGGACGGCGAGGGAATGCGGTCTGATCACGGTGCAGAGATTCTTTATCGTGGATTCCCATTCCGTGAGTACGTCGGTGGAGTCCATTAAAATTTCCAAGCCTGATATCATCGAAATCATGCCGGGCATCGTGACAAAGAAGATCCGGGAGTTTGCCGGCAAGGTGGACATGCCCATCATCGCAGGCGGCATTGTGGAAACCATGGATGAGGTGCGGGCGGCGCTGGCCGCGGGCGCGGCGGTGGTATCCACAGGAGAAGCCGGGCTTTGGAGCATGAAAGCGTAAAGAAAAACAGAAAGCCACAGAGCATAGAAATTGAAACGGACAAATTAAAATCAAACGAAATCGAGACAGACAAGGGAAAAACAGACAAATTTGAACAAACGAAATGAAAGTAAACAAAATTGAAGCACACAGTTGTGCAGACATTGGGAGGAGAACTTTATGAAGATCAAGTTTTGCGGCGCGTCCTCCGGCGTAACCGGTTCGTGCCATCTGCTTACCACAGAGAACCATAAGATATTGCTGGACTGCGGACAGTTCCAGGGCGGAAAGGCCCAGGAGGCCTTGAACTGGGAGCCGTTTCCTTTCGAACCGTCCGAGGTGGAGTGCGTGGTTTTGAGCCACGCCCATATCGACCACTGCGGCAGGCTGCCCCTTTTGGTCAAGCGTGGATTTACCGGCAAGATCTACTGCACCGACGCTACGGCCGATTTGCTGGACGTCATGCTGAAAGACAGCGGATACATCCACGAGAAGGACGCGGAATGGAAGAGCAGGAAGGCAGAGCGGGCAGGAAAACCGCCGGTAGAACCTCTTTATACCTACGACGACGCGCTGAAAGCGCTGGAATATGTGGAGCCGATCCTGTACGACCAGCAAATCCAGCTCAACGAGGATATGAAGATCGTCTTCAACGACGCGGGACATATCCTGGGGTCAGCCATTACAGAGCTGTGGGTCAGAGAAGGAGATAAAGAATCAAAAGTCGTATTTTCCGGAGATCTGGGCATGATGAACCGGCCGATCCTGCGCAATCCGACCATCATCAAAAAAGCCGATTACGTGATCATGGAGACCACCTATGGCAACCGGAACCATCCGGAAAACGCCACCAGCATCCAGGAGCTTCTGGATATCGTGCTGAAGACCACCCGCAGAGGCGGCACCGTGGTGATCCCTTCCTTTGCCGTAGGCAGAACCCAGGAGCTGATCTTCGAGTTCAATCGATTTTATGAGGAACACAATGAGTACAGGGATGAACTGGACAAGCTGATGGTCTACGTGGACAGTCCGATGGCCACCACGGCTACGGAGGTGTTCAGAAAGAACGCGCAGGTCTTTGACGATGAGACCAGAGAATACATTTTAAAGGGCGACAACCCGTTGGATTTCAAGAATCTTCGGTTTACCAGGTCCACGGCCGAATCCCAGGCCCTGAACATGGACAAGACGCCGAAGGTCATCATTTCCGCCAGCGGCATGTGCGACGCGGGGCGTATCCGCCATCACCTGAAGCACAATCTGTGGGATGCCCGGTCCAGCGTCATCTTCGTAGGCTACCAGGCCGAAGGCACTTTGGGCAAGCTCCTGGTGGAAGGGGCAAAGGACGTTACCCTCTTCGGCGAGGCGGTCCACGTCAACGCGGAGATCTACAATCTGGAGGGATTCTCCGGCCATGCCGATCAAAACGGCCTGTTTGCGTGGCTGGCGGGGTTCCGGCAAAAGCCGAAGCAGATCTTCCTGGTCCACGGCGAAGAGGATTCAAAGAAAGATTTTGCCAAGCTGATCGCGGAGAAGCTGGGCTATGACCCGGTCGTGGTGCTGGGCAATTCCGAATTTGAGCTGGATATGAACACCGCCCAGTTGCTCAACTACGAAGAGGCGAAGAAGGAGGGCGTCACCTATGAAGAGGTGCAGGACGTCCGCAGGCAGATTTCCTCCATCCACAGAGACATCGAAAACATCCTGTACAACACAGATTTGGCCATGGGAGAGAATGTGTCCGAGGAGAAGCTGGTGCGCATCAACAATATCGTCCAGGAGCTGGCCAAGGCTACCCTGGTCCTGGGGTCGACAGTAACAGAAGAAGACCGTTGACGGAGAAGCAGATAGATGAAGAAAGACGTAATCGTAATAGGAATTGCAGGCGGTACCGGATCCGGCAAGAGTACCATGATCCACAACATCAAGAAACAGTTCAGTGACGAGATCACCATACTGAGCCATGACTTTTACTACAAGGCCCACGATGATATGACCTACGAGGAACGGTGCCGGCTGAACTACGACCACCCGGACGCTTTTGACACGGACCTGATGATCCGGCATATCAAGGAGCTGAAGGACTGGAAACCCATCGAAAGACCGGTGTACGACTTTACCATTCACAACAGAGTGGCGGAGACCGTCACCGTGCGGCCGGCCAAGGTCGTGGTGGTGGAGGGGATTTTGATCTTTGAGAACAAGGAGCTTCTGGACCTGTTCGATATCAAGGTCTTCGTGGACACCGACGCCGACGTGCGGATCATCCGCCGCATCCTGCGGGACGTGCAGGAACGGGGCCGGACCCTGGAATCCGTGGTGACCCAGTATCTGACCACGGTGAAGCTGATGCACGAGCAGTTCGTGGAGCCCAGCAAGAAAAACGCTGACATCATCGTGCCGGAAGGCGGCTTCAACGTGGTGGCTCTGGACATGCTGAACCAGAGAATTCACGCACTGCTCCACGAGGACGACGGATTGGGAGGATTTTGATATGGGCGACCTGAAACTGGCCCTTCTGGGCTTTGGCAGCGCGGGACAGGCTTTCGCGAGAATGCTGACGGAAAAAGAAGAGGAAATCAGGAAAACCTATGGCCGGGGCGTGCGCGTCACGTCCATTGTGACCCGGTCAAAGGGGACTGTCGTCGATCCTTCGGGCATCGATCTGGTGAAGGCGTGCGACGATATAAACGCCTGCGGCCGGTTCGCTGACGGCACGCCGGGCCTGTGCGGCCTGAGCGCCTTTGATGTTCTGAGAGACGCGGACTACGACGCCGTCTGCGAGCTGACGCCGCTGAACATTTTCACGGGACAGCCCGCCATCGACCACATCAAAGCGGCATTTGCCCGGGGCAAACACGTGGTCAGTGCCAACAAAGGACCCATCGCCTGGGCCTTTGACGAACTGTCGGCCATGGCGGCGGAAAAGGGCTGTCTGTTCTTCTATGAGACCACGGTCATGGACGGCACGCCGGTGTTCAATCTGGCCGAGCAAACGCTGAAGCTGTGCCGCGTGACGGAGGTGTCCGGCATCCTCAACAGCACCACCAACTATATTTTAGAGGAGCTGGCCGCCGGGAAGGCGTATGCGGATATTCTCGCGGCGGGCAAAGCGCTGGGCTTTATCGAAGCGGACCCGTCCATGGACGTGGACGGCTATGATGCCGCGGCAAAGGTGACGGCGCTGCTCAACGTTTTGATGAAGGCGCATCTGACGCCGGACAAGGTGGACCGGACCGGCATCGCCGGCATTACGGTCGAGACGATCCAAGAGGCTGCCGGCCGGGGCAAGGTCATCAAGCTTCTTTGCAAGGGAGGCCTGACGGAGGACGGCAGCATACAGGCCAGTGTCAAACCGGTGGAGGTTGACAGAAATGACATGCTGGCTACCATAGACAGCACCACTTCGGTGGTATCCATCACCACAGACCTGATGGGAAAGCTGTCTGTCATCGAGCACGCGCCGGAGATCCGACAGACGGCCTACGGCATCTTCGGAGATGTGCTGCGGGTGTTAGAAGGAACGATGTAGGGAGAAACGGGAGAAACGGAGGTATACGGGCGAACATGAGAAAAAAGATCACAGAACGGAAATGGTTTCTCTATGCGTTGGTTCCTGCCTGCGCGCTTATGTGGGGACTGTCTTTCCTGGGAACGTCGGTTACACTGAACTATTTAAGTGTTGTGGAACTGTTAGCCCTTCGCTGGACCGTTTCCACCGTTCTGTTTTTGATTCTCATCGCCTTGCGTGTCGTAAAGGTCAGCTATCAGGGGAAACATCTGAAACCGGTCCTGCTGACAGGCCTCCTGGAGCCGTGCATTTACGCCATTTTTGAGACTCTGGGCGTCAAATACACGACGGCCTCCGAATCTTCCATCTTCATCGCGACCATTCCCCTGATGGTGCTGATCATCGGGGCACTGTTCCTGCACAGAAAGAACAGCCGGAAGACCACATGTGCCATTATCATGGCATTTGCCGGTGTCATCGTCTGTGTGGCTTTTTCACCGGACTTTGCCCTGGGCGGCAAGGGTATCGGTTATTTGTTTTTGATAGGCGCCGTGATCAGCGGGGCTCTCTATACCTACGCCTGCAAGGAGGCTTCCTCCGATTTCAGCGCCATCGAGATTACGTTTACGATTTCCGCCATGGCCGCCGTGTTTTTTAACGCGGTCAGCTTTGCCTCAGGCAACGGGCTGCGGGGCTATCTGCTGTGCTTTTCGAATCGGAAGGTTTTAGCCGGCGTGCTGTTTTTGGGAATCTTTTGCTCCTGTCTGTGCTATCTGATTTTTAATTATGTTCTGAGTAAACTGCCGCCGACGATTGCGACCAACCTGGTGTCAAATTCGGTAACGGCGGTAGGCGTTGTTTCCGGCTGCGTATTGGCAGGAGATCCGTTTGGCTGGTATACCGTGGCAGGCGTTGCGCTGACCATCGCGGGCGTGTGCATTTCCTCCGGGGGAGGATCCGAAACGTAAAACGCAGAGTCCCCACTGCCGGGCAGAAACCATCGAGTAGTAACAAAAAACAATTTTCAGGATTAACTTACAATTTTTAGTTGACAATTGCTGTAAATCATAGTAAAAAGATGGTAGAGGTTTCGGAAAGGGGGCGAATATGCCGAGAGAATGGCAACAAAAGCGCTATAAACAATTTGTTCTGCCCGACGCCGTATATTTTCAATGCGTATGGGCCGTGCGGGATCTGTATCGGATGGAAAAGAGGATCGAGGAGCTGGAGAGAAAGAAGGAAGCTTCGGCGCGGAGAGAGCCGGAGTGGAAGGATTTGCGGCGGAGAGAGCGAGAGGGTCTCTACGGTGCCTTACGGGTCAGCGACCAGGGGATCTACTACGGAGACGGATTTGATGCCCGTGAGGAGGAACGGTCCGAGCTGAAGGCGCTGAAGCGGCGGGTAAAGCTGATCCGGGAAGCGCTGGACACTGTGCCGGAAGAGTACCATGCAAATATTTTGGACAATATTATTCTTCGGACGCCCAGCAAGGCGTACCCGGGAAAGATGTGGAAGTACTGGAAACAGAGGTTTCTTTACGCCGTAGCAAAAAAGTTGGCCATGATTTAAAATTGGCACTTGCGCGGGAATCTGAAATGTGGTAATATGATATTGGTAAAAATGGAATTTACTGAAAAGAGATCGCAGAGCGGTCTCTTTCGTCGTTTCCGAAGGAAACAGAAAGGAGGAAACCTTGGAACGAGGCAAGCAAATCATCGGCATGCTGCTGATCCTGGTCAGCATCGGCGCCCTGGTCACCTGGGAGAAGTGGGGCAAGAACCGGTTTCTGTACGATGAAGTCCTGGTTTTGAACCAGAATGTGGAGAAGGGGACGGTGATCACAGAGGCCATGCTGGAAAAAAAGCATATGGATGTCAGCGAGAGGGACTGCATCAAGGCGGAAGAGCTGCAGACGGCAATTGGCCGTGAGGCGGCCTTTTTTATTCACAAAAATGTGCCCTTGTTCAGCGATTATTTCCTGCCGGAGGGCCTGACGCCGGATGAGAGCCGGGGCAGATACATTTTGTCCATTCCGTCCCATTGGCTGGCGGCTGTGCCCGGGTCCCTGTCAAAGGGCGACAGGGCGTATTTTTACTGCGGCGGCAGGCTGGTCACATCGGCGCTGACAGCTCTGGCAGATCCGGAAAACGGCTGCATCGAGGTGGTAGTCAGCGACAAGCAGGCGGCGGAGCTGTCGTCTCTGGCCGACGCGGGGGAAAAGCTGGTCATCATCTACAACTGAGAAAAGGAGGAGCATATGAAAAATATCATCGGTTTCTTTGGCGGTGACAGCCAGGTAGGAACCACCATGATCGCCACGTCTGTGGCTGAGTGCCTGTCTCAGAGGAACAGGCGCGTGCTGCTGGTCTGCGGCAGCGGAAAGTTTGGAGATGGATTTGTACATCTCAGCGGAAAGCACTCCCTGGACGACCTGAAGGCGGGCATTATCAGCGGAAAGGTCGGAGAGGAGGATCTGATGCAGACCCTGGAGGAATGCCGCGGCCTGTGGGTCCTTCCGCCGGTGCGCAATCCGCTGGCCGCCAAATACTTCCCGGAGAATACCCATCAGATCCTGCTGGCGACCCTGGACGAGAAATTCGACTATGTGGTGATCGACGGCGGAGACGACGCCAACCTGGGCCTGACCATTTCCGCCTTGAACCTGTGTCACAGCCGGTTTTTCGTGGTGACCCAGCAGAACAAAGGGCTGCAGCGGTATGTGCAGCTACAGAAAAACGTGCTGGAGCCTTTGGGCCTGTCCGGAGACCTAGTGGTCAACAAATATCAGAGAGACCCGTCTCTGTTCAGAATCCAGGAGATTCTGACCCTTTGCCGCGCTGACGACGCTTTTCGGATCCCCTATGTGGAGTACGGATGGCAGGCGGAAATGGAGGGAAGGACCCTTTGCCGCTTTCACAGATTTCACAAGGCGGTGCAGGCGATCGCGGGGCGCTTTGAGCCAGAGGAAGAAAGGAGGCGGCCGTGGGAGTGGAAAAGGAGTTTTGCCTAGAGGAATACATGAGCCGGATGCTGAAGCAGGACGACGGGCCGGGACGCGAGATGGAGCGGTTTCACCAGGTCTGCCAGATCGTGGAGATGGAATTTGACAAGGAGTGGAACGAGACCGACGATGCGGCGAAGAACCGAAAGCTGGAAAAGGAGAAGCTGGCGATCATGGGAGCGGAGGCGGAGACCTCTTTTTATAAAGAGAAGATCAAGGAGATCCTGCTGGACAAGAAGCTGTCGGAAGCCTGGTATCCGCCCTGGTATCCCAATCTGTTCGAGGGCGTTTTTGCGGAGCTTTACGGCCTGGCAGGACTGGCGCCCTGGGCTTATGACATGGAGGAGAAGTATCGGGAATCCTCCTCCGCCAAGCTGATCGGAGACCGGCTTTACTGTCTCATCGACGGCAGGGCGCAGCTGCAGCCGCAGCGGATCGGCAGGCGGCGCAGGGAGCAGCTGAAGCGCACTCTGCTGTTGGCGACGCCGTATGAAAGGCTGGAATACGGTTTTCACGAAGTGTATCTGCATAACGGCATCCGGATCACCATCTATTCCGGCGACCGGACAAAGGACGACCAGGACATCATGGTGTTCCGAAAGTACGTGCTGCAGGATCTGACCTTTGAACAGCTGGCGGACAAGGGAACCATTCCCAGGGAGGCTATACCCCTGTTTCGGAAGATGATCGGCATCGGCTTCAACGTCCTGTTTACGGGGCAGGTCAGGTCGGGAAAGACCACCTTTCTGCAGGTGTGGCAGCGGTATGAGAATCCGGAGCTGGAGGGGTTGGCCATCGCCACGGACCCGGAGACGCCGTGGCACAGGATCATGCCTCAGGCCCCGATCATGCAGCTGGTCGCCGACGGGGAGAAACTGGCGTCGGTGACAAAGTCGCTCCTGCGAGGGGATAACGACTATATCCTGCTGGAGGAGATGCGGGACGCGGCGGCCTTCCGCCTGGCTCTGGACATCACCTCTGCCGGTACAGCCCGAAGCAAAGCCACGATCCACGACAGCGACGGCGTCAACGTGCCGTATAAGATGGCATCGAAGATCCGGGAAGCCTACGGCGGGGACAGCAGGGCTGTCATCGCCCAGGTATACAGAAATTTTGACTATGCCATCGAGATGGCCCAGCTGCCGGAGGATAAGAGCCGCAAGGTCATGAAGGGCATCGTGGAATACGAGTATGACAGCAGCGGCGACCGGGTGATCGCCAGACGGATCTGCAGATATGATTTTCTGACGGGCCGGTGGCTGTGGAATGAGGAGGGCGGCCTGACGAAGGCGGAAAAGTATCCGGAGCAGCGGGCGGCCATTCTGGAGATGCGGGCGCTGCTGGAGGAGCTGAGCCGAAAGCACAGGCTGCGGGAGGGCCGCGTTATCTATCCCGCCTATTATGACGGCGGCCGCGGCTTCTGCAACGGCCACGGCGATGACGGCGCCTCCGGCGGCTACGACAGTCAAGTGGACTGTAGCA
>CAZGED010000035.1:0-12838 GCA_964525085.1 uncultured Senimuribacter sp. | reverse complement strand
ATGAGGCTGCCTTAAATCTAATAAGGACTGTTCCCGGATTCGATAAGAAACTATTGACTGCAATTCAAGTGCTTTCAGAGATTGGTGGTGATATGTCTGTCTCCCACACAGCGAAACACCTCGTCGCCTGGGCAGGACGTTGTCCCCGCAATGATAAGAGTGCCCGCAAAATCAAATCCACTGGAATTTTCCGTGCCGGTTCCTATTTTAAACCAGTTCTAGTGTAAGCTGCAAATGCTTTCATCAAATCCAAGAAACATCCTGAATTTACGGACCGTTACCATCGTATCAAAACATGCCAAAGGAGGCGATGCTATGTCCAATGAAAAGCCGCTGGGCAAAAAACGTCAGACACGGAGGCCTTGATCTGCTGTCATACGAGAGCTCACCGCGTCCGCAATTGAGGTCCGGCGGGCAGATGGTGCCACTTGCCGTTTCTTTCTGCTTAGATCCAAAAAATTGTGGTAAAATATTCTTAAATGAGAATACTACGAGGTGAAATATGATACAGGATTTAGGAGACAAGAAATTGGACAACGCATATCAGAACCTGACGCCAGAGCCGGGTGATCCGTTTTTCCGCTTCAACAGAGATAACATTTTGGTGAAGACGCTGCCCGGCGGCAGGCTTTTGCTTCCCACCGCAGGAGAACTGGGCTGCCCGCAGGGACAGTATCTGTTTTCCATCGGCGACGACAGGTACTTTTTGGAATTGCCGTCAAAGGGGGCAGGGGACCTGACGCTCCGCGCGCCGGAGGGATTCACCTTTGAGAGCGTGCGCGGCTTCCGGCGGTTGGAGATCAAAGAACTGGCATTCGCGGCGGCTACGGCGTATCATCTTTACCAGTGGTATCGGGACAACCGGTTCTGCGGCCGCTGCGGACACACCGTGGAGCACGGCAGCCGGGAGCGGGCCCTTTGCTGTCCGTCCTGCGGCAATACCATCTATCCGAAGATCGCGCCGGCCGTCATCGTGGCTTTGACCGACGGCGACAGAATTTTGCTGACCAGGTACAACGGCAGAGCGTATAAGCGATACGCTTTGATCGCCGGGTTTACCGAGATCGGCGAGACGGCGGAAGAGACCGTCAGGCGCGAGGTCATGGAAGAGGTCGGACTCAAAGTGAAAAACATTACCTATTACAAGAGTCAGCCCTGGGGCACCGACAGCAACCTGCTGCTGGGGTTTTTCTGCCAGCTGGACGGCAGTGACCGGATTACCATGGACGAAGGTGAGCTTTCTACGGCAGAGTGGTTTTACCGCGGAGAAATACCGGAGCAGGACGACGGCTTTAGCCTGACCAGAGAAATGATGGAAAAATTTCGGAGAGGAGAGAGATAAATGTACGATATCATTATCATAGGCGCCGGACCTGCCGGACTGTCAGCTGCAATCTACGGACAGCGAGGCGGAAAAAAGACCCTGGTCCTGGACGGCAAGGGGTTCGGCGGCCAGATCATCAATACCGGCGAGGTGGAGAATTATCCCGGCATTAAGCACATATCAGGCTTTCAGTTCGCGTCAGAGATCTACGAGCAGGCGACGGAGCTGGGAGCGGAGGTGGTCTTTGAGAAGGCCGAGGCCATTGAGGACAGGGGAAATACGAAGATCGTGAAGACCGGCAGCGGCCAGTACGAAGGCAAAGCGGTGATCCTGGCCACGGGGGCGAAGAACCGGCCTCTGGGACTGGCTGATGAAGAGAAGTTTACCGGAGCGGGGCTTTCCTACTGCGCCGCCTGCGACGGCGCTTTTTTCCGCGGAAGGGACGTGGCGGTAATCGGCGGCGGCAATACCGCCCTGGAGGATGCGGAAGTTTTATCCGGCATTGCGGACAAAGTGTATCTGATCCACAGGCGGGACACCTTCCGGGGAGACGCGGCAGGCGTAAAGCGGCTCGAGTCTAAGGACAACGTGGAATTAATCCTGGACACGGTACCGGTGGCGTTCCTGGGGGAGAAGACTATCAGCGGCCTCAAAATACGCAGCGTAAAGAGCGGGGAAGAGCGTCAGCTGGAGGTCTCCGGCGTCTTCGCGGCTGTGGGACAGATACCGGACAACCAGGCCTTTTCCAATGTAGCGGAGCTGGACAAAGGAGGATATATCGCGGCGGATGAATCCTGCACGACAGCACGGGCCGGAATCTTTACGGCGGGGGACTGCCGAACCAAGAAGATACGCCAGCTGACGACGGCGACTGCTGACGGCGCTGTAGCGGCTCTGGCGGCCATTGAATACATCAATAGCATGCAGGCGTAAGCGAGCCGCTATTTTTTTACGGTATCCTTCTCTTCAGGAAGGGGATTGCGGGGATAGGGGCGGGGATCATCGGTAAAACCGTAGATATAGTCGAAACTTGTATCAAACAGATAGGAAAGCTGAGCGGCCTGGTCGTAGGTAGGCTTGCGCAGACCTCGTTCCAGCTTGGAATAGTCAGATTGATCGATGCCGGTTTCCATCTGGATGTTCAGCTGGGTATAGCCCTTGCTTTTGCGAAGATCCTTCAGCCGGTTATCTGCGGCCGATACAGCCTTCACGGGTATGTCTTTTTTCTTTGCCTTTTGCTTCGGCACCGAACACGCCTCCTTTCCCTATCAAGTATTATCTCTAATTATGGCAGATTTTAAACGTGAAAATAGGGTAATACTCCCTAAGTGAAAAAAACTAATGGATTTTATCATGGTTCCTTCACGGAAAAACTGTTTCAAACAAGAAGAAACTATGGTATAATGTTTCCAACAGTTTGAAATGTCGCTGTAGCGCCTCTGCGGCGTTGCCGTAAGGAAGGAAACATTGAATCATGACGAATGATTTAAATATCAAAGGAAAAGTCATGATATAATATTCCCGACAGAAAAATACGTTCATAAGGAGCAGAGAATGGAACCAAAATACAGAAGAGTTCTTTTGAAAATCAGCGGAGAAGCGCTTGCCGGAAGCGATAAGTTCGGCATCAACGAGAGTATGACCCAGAAAGTTGCCAGACAGGTCAAGGAGATCTGCGATCTTGGCATCGAAGTGGCCATCGTCGTCGGCGGAGGAAACTTCTGGCGTGGCAGAACCAGCAAGGACATGGACCGCGCTACAGCCGACTACATGGGCATGCTGGCCACCGTGATGAATTCCCTGGCCCTGCAGGACGCTCTGCTGGCGGAGGGGGTCAAGGCCAGAGTGCAGACCGCCATCGAAATGCGGGAGATCGCGGAACCGTATGCCAGACGCAAGGCCATCAGCGAGCTTTCCCACGGAGATGTGGTCATTTTCGGCGCGGGCACAGGCAATCCGTTCTTCTCCACAGACACAGCCGCAGCCCTGAGAGCAGTGGAAATCGATGCAGATGTGATTCTGCTTGCCAAGAATGTCGACGCAGTTTACTCAGACGACCCGCAGACCAATCCCGATGCGGTCAAGTTCGATGAGCTGACCCATATGGAAGTTTTGGAGAAAAATTTAAAAGTCATGGACCTGACTGCCGCGACACTTTGTAAAGACAATAACATAGCCATTCACGTCTTCGGCATTTCCGAAGAGGGAAATGTCCTGAGAGCCGTATATGGTGAAAGAATCGGTACGATAATCAAATAGGAGGAACATCATGAGTCAATCACACAAGAGTTTAGAAGAAAGAATTGCTAAGAGCATTTCCGTCCTGAAAGAGGACCTGAACACCGTCAGAGCGGGCAGAGCCAACCCGGCCCTGCTGGACAAGGTCACCGTAGACTACTACGGAAGCCCGACCCCTTTGAAAAACCTTTCCAACATCTCCGTGCCTGATCCGAGAACGCTGATGATCACGCCTTTTGATCCGAAGTCCATCGGAAACATCGAGAAGGCCATCAACGTGGCGGGCATCGGCATCAATCCGTCCAACGATGGCAAGTGCATCAGACTGGCGATCCCGCAGCTGACAGAGGAGAGAAGAAAGGAACTGACAAAGACCACCAAGAAGATGGGCGAGGACGCCAAGGTGGCCATCAGAAACCTCAGAAGAGAAGCCAACGACAACCTGAAGAAACAGGAAAAGGGCGGCGAGATTACGGAAGATGATCTGAAGAAGGAGCTGGATGCCGTTCAGAAGACCATCGAAAAAGCTGTCAAGGATATCGACGATATCATCGCAGCAAAGGATAAGGAGATCCTAGAGGTATAAGCGAGCATAGCTGCGCAGAGGCGTCAGCGAATATTTTCTTCAGTGGAAAGGGCTGTCCTGTGCAGGCATATGTGCTGGCTGGACAGCCCTGAACTGTGTTTTCAGGTAAGGGGAGATTATGACCGACAAGAATCGAATTCCGACCCACGTTGCCATCATCATGGACGGCAACGGGAGATGGGCATCAAAAAGAGGTCTGCCCAAGCTGGCGGGCCACAATGCCGGCATGCTGGCCATGAAGGAGATCGTCAAGCGGTCCGACGTGCTGGGCATCAAATATCTGACCGTCTACGCCTTTTCCACAGAAAACTGGAAGCGATCAAAGGAAGAGGTAGGCGGCATCTTCAAGCTGCTGGTCAAGTATGTGGACAGCGAGCTTGCCGAGTTGCACGAAAACAACGTGAAAGTCCGCGTCCTGGGGGACTATTCCCCACTTCCGGCCGTTGCCGTGGAGCGGCTTGAAAAGTCCCTGGCGACCACCAGAGAAAATACGGGACTTCAGTTTAACATAGCCCTGAACTACGGAAGCAGGGCGGAAATCATCAGAGCCGTGAACAGGATCATAGAGGATCAGGCGGCAGGGCGGATTTCACCGGAAACTGCCGTAGACGAGGCTCTGTTTTCACGGTATCTATACACAGGCGACGAAAACGGGAACGTGCCGGATCCGGACCTGATCATTCGGACCAGCGGTGAAGAACGGCTGTCCAATTTCATGCTCTGGCAGAGCGCGTACAGCGAATTTGAATTTACCGACTGCCTCTGGCCCGATTTTACGCCGGAGGAATTTGAGCGGCTGATCGAAAACTTTCAGAGTCGTGATCGCCGCTTCGGAGGAAGGAAGTAGTAATGAAGACGAGAATCATTTCCGGACTTTGCATGGTGCCGCTGCTGGTCCTGGTCTATCTGGGCAGCTACTGGCTGGCAGCCATGTGCATCTTTGTAGGATTTATGGGAATCCGGGAGTTGGCAAACGGATTTCAGGCTATGGATATTCACCCGTCGGAAAAGGTGGCCTACGGCTCGTTGATTGTACTGTACCTGATCAACGGTCTATGGCCTCAGCACCACGAATATATCATGGCGTGGCTGGTGTTCAGCATCATAGCCAGCTTTCTGTACATCTTCAAGATCCATGAGCGGAAGATCGAGGATGCCATGGCGACCATGCTGAGCATCATCTATGTGGTATTCTTCTCTTATCACGTGGTCATGGTGGATCAGACAGAGGAATACGCGGTTCTGATCTGGCTGGTGCTGCTGTCCGCGTTCTGCACCGATATTTTTGCGTACTTTACCGGGTATTTTCTGGGTAAGCACAAGCTGTGCCCGAACCTGAGCCCGAAAAAGACCATCGAAGGCGCTGTGGGAGGAACCCTGGGCAGCGTGATTTGCTGCGGTCTTTTCGGCCATTTCGTCGTGCCGCAGCTGTTTGTACACTGCATGATCATCGGCCTGATCGGCGCGGTGCTGTCCCAGTGCGGGGATCTGTCCGCGTCGGCAATGAAACGGAAGATGGGGATCAAGGACTACGGGAACCTGATCCCAGGCCACGGAGGCGTGCTGGACCGCTTCGACAGCGTTCTCTTCACCGCTCCGGTGGTATACTACTACATTGTCCTGGTGCTGCAGTATTAGACAGGTTTGGTGATGACGGCTATGAGAAAGATTTCAATTTTAGGAAGCACCGGCTCCATCGGCACCCAGGCCCTGGACGTGGTGGCGGCTCACCCTGACCGTTTCTCTGTCAAGGCTCTGGCCTGCGGCAGGAATACGACGCTGCTTTCGGAGCAGATCAAAAGGTTTCAGCCGGAGCTGGTCTCTGTGGAAAGACCGTCCGACGCCCGGGCGCTGGCAAAGGAGCATCCCGGCGTAGAAGTCCTCTGCGGGGAAGAGGGGCTTATCGCCGCCGCCGTCTGTGACTGCGACATGGTGCTGAACGCACTGATGGGCATGCGGGGGCTGGTTCCCACCTATCGGGCCATAGAGGCCGGCAGGGATATTGCTCTGGCCAATAAGGAGACCCTGGTGGCCGGAGGTGAACTGGTCATGGAAGCGGTCAGAAGCTCCGGCGTCAGGCTGCTGCCTGTGGACAGCGAGCACAGCGCCATCTTCCAGTGCCTGGAGGGAAACCGGGGCAGAGAAGTCAGACGGATCCTGCTGACTGCGTCGGGCGGACCTTTCCGCGGCTATACGAAGGAGCAGCTCGAAGAGGTGACCCTGGAACAGGCGCTGCATCACCCGAAATGGTCTATGGGCCGAAAGATCACCATCGATTCAGCTACCATGATGAACAAAGGGCTGGAAGTCATAGAAGCCAAGTGGCTCTTTAATGTGCCATTGTCAGCGATCCAGATCCTGGTCCACCCCCAGAGCATCGTTCATTCCGCGGTGGAATTTGCCGATACCTCAGTCATCGCCCAGTTGGGACTGCCCGACATGCGGATCCCGATCAGCCTTGCTTTAGGTTATCCCGAGCGTCTGGCGTCAGAGCACCGGGGCCTCGACTTTTTCCGGGAAGGCGCCAGCCTGACCTTTGAGGAGCCGGACCAGGAAGTCTTCGGCTGTATCCGTCTGGCCTACGAGGCCTCAGAGGCCGGAGGCAGCTATCCGGTGGCGCTGAACGCGGCCAATGAAGTGCTGGTGGAGCAGTTTTTAAGCGGCAGGATCAGATTTGCCGATATTGAGAAGAACCTGGAAAGAATACTAGACGCGCATAACCCTACATATAATTTAACGCTTGAAGACGTGTTGAACGTCGACAGGCAAGTACGTGGAGAGGTTTTGTAGATGACGATAATTTACGCAGTGATACTGTTCGCCCTGATGATTTTTCCCCACGAGTTGGGGCATTTTGTCGTGGCGAAATCCGTAGGTGTAACGGTCAACGAGTTTGCCTTTGGCATGGGACCGGCCCTGTTTCAGAGACAGCGGGGAGAGACGCTGTATTCCATCCGCCTGATCCCCATCGGCGGGTACTGCGCCATGGAGGGCGAAAACGAGGATACGGGAAACGAAGGCTCCTTTAACAGCAAGCCGGTATGGGCGAAGCTGGCGGTGCTCTTTGCCGGCGCGGGCATGAACGTGCTTATCGCCATATTGGCTCTGTCCATTTTCATGGGCGTGGTCGGCAGTGTGACCACCACCCTGGACGAGGTGCAGCCGGACAGCCCGGCCCTCGCGGCGGGACTGCAGGAGGGAGACCGGCTCCTTTCCATCGACGGAACGGAGATCAGCACCTGGAACGATGTAACGGTGGCCATGGGCGAGGGCAGCGGTCAGCGGATCATCGAGATCGAGAGGGACGGCCAGACCATGACCGTAGCTGCCGAGCCGGAGAAAAACGAGGAAGGCAGATATGTGATCGGTATTTTGCCCCAGGTCACCCACAATCCGCTGACAGCGGTGGAAAACGGGCTGAAGCTGACCTGGCGCATGACGGTTATGATGTTCGATTCCTTGAAAATGCTGGTCACCGGACAGGTGTCCACCGATGAGATCGCCGGGCCTGTGGGCATTGTGACCATGGCGGGAGAGACGACGAAATACGGCATCAGCTACTTTATCAATCTCCTGGCGATGATGAGCCTGAATCTGGCCATCATCAATCTGCTGCCCCTGCCTGCCCTGGACGGCGGACGGATCCTGTTCGTCATCATCAGGAAGCTGACCGGCAGGATGATCTCTGATGAGATGGAAGGCAGGGTCCACAGCATCGGCATGCTGCTGCTCTTGGCCCTGATGGTATTTGTAACTTGGAACGATATTGCGAGGTTGCTGACATGAAGAAACAGATCAAGTGCGGACGGGTCCTCATCGGCGGAGGCGCGCCGGTTTCCGTCCAGTCCATGACCAACGTGGATTCGCGGGATGAGGCCGCGTTACTGCGTCAAATTGACGCGCTGGAAGCGGCGGGCTGCGACATCGTGCGCATTGCCATTCCTGACATGGAGGCCGCGGAGACCCTGGGAAGGGTGCGGCGCAGGACTCAGATGCCGCTGGTGGCCGACATCCACTTTGATCACCGCCTGGCCATCGAAGCCATTCGAAACGGCGCGGACAAGATACGGATCAATCCGGGCAACATCGGCGGTAAGGAAAAGGTCCGGCAGGTAGTGGAAGCGGCGAAGGAATATCATATCCCGATCCGCGTCGGCGTCAATTCCGGCTCTCTGGAGCGGGACATTCTGGAAAAGAACGGCGGCGTCACCGCGGAAGGACTGGCGGAAAGCGCTTTGCGGAGCCTTGCTTTGATTGAGGACATGGGCTTTGACGACCTGGCGGTGTCCCTGAAATCATCTGACGTAGCCATGAACGATCAGGCGCACAGAATCGTAGCGGAAAAGACGGATCATCCCATCCACATCGGCATCACCGAGGCCGGCACGCTGCGGCGGGGAAAGGTCAAGTCGGCCATCGGCATCGGCGCTCTTTTGCTGGCGGGCATCGGCGATACGATGCGGGTGTCTCTGACGGCGGATCCTGTGGAGGAGGTGCGCTACGGCATCGAGATTTTGGAGGCCCTGGGTCTGCGGCAGCCTAAGGTGAACCTGGTATCCTGTCCTACCTGCGGAAGAACAAAGGTGGATCTGCAGGCGCTGGCGGAGGAAGCGGAGCGGCGTCTCGTCGCGTCGGATATCCGTCCCGGGCTGACAGTGGCGGTCATGGGCTGCGCGGTCAACGGACCGGGGGAAGCGAGAGAAGCCGACTACGGCATCGCAGGCGGCCAGGGCAAGGGCGTCATCTTTGCCGGAGGACAGCTTTTGATGACCGTGCCGGAGGAAACATTGATAGACCATCTGATGAGAGTGATTGAAGAACATGAGAGAACTATTCGATAAAAATATTAACTGGGAGGCCGTGGGTTACCCGCGGGAACAGCTGCGATATGAGGCCAGCGAGGCCGTCATAGGAAAGGAGACCGGAGTGCTGGACATCAAGCTCCGGCTTAATTTTGTAGTGCCTCACCTGGACCTGGAACGGATCCGGGGAATTTTGCTCCATCATTTTCCGGAATTGAAGGGCGTGCGGTTTCAGTGCAGCTATGAGAATGTGATCCTGCCGGCGGAGCAGGTGGTCTCCCTGTTCATTCCCCATATGATCGAGATCATCAACGGGAAATACGCGGCCATAACCAAGACCATCCGGACGGACAAATACCGTTTTGACGGTGAAAAGCTGGAGCTGTTCGCCTTGGGCAGACTGGCCACAGAACAGCTCAACGAGAAGGTGGCTCAGCAGTTCTCAGGGCTGCTGGCAAGCCACTTTGACATACACGCGAAGGTAGTCTTCCTCAACGATGAGGAGATCTATTCCCAGGCGGCGGAGGACTGGCGCTCGTCAGAAGAAGCCGACATCAAAGCGTCTCTGGCTGAGGAGATGAAAAAGGCGGCGGCGGTGAAAAAGCCGGGCGGTCATAAGTCTGCCACCGGCGGAGGCGGCTTTGCCGAAAACGGCGGCGGGGGAGGCTTTGGCGGAAACGGAGGCCAGAGGGGCGGCGGCTTCCGCAGACGGGAGAAGGAGACCCCGGCGGAGGGAAACCGGATCATGGGAAAGGACATCATGGGAGAATCCGTGGCCCTGTCCACCTTGCAGGCGGATTCCGGCATGGTTATCGTAGAGGGTATTCTCTTCAAAAAAGACGCCCGGGCTATCAAAAATGAAAAGAAGCTGGTCACCCTGCTGATCACCGACAAGAAGACCAGCGTGTGCCTGAAAGCCTTTTGTTCCAACAACAAATGGGAGGAGATCGACAGCCTCCTGAAAAACGGCGACTATATCAAGGTCCGCGGTGAGACGGAGTGGGACCGTTACGACAACTGTCTGGTGGTCATGCTCAGAGATATCAACAAAGGCAAGATCAAGCGGAGACAGGATACCTGGCAGAACGGCAAGCGGGTGGAGCTGCACGCCCACACCAAGATGAGCGCCATGGACGGCCTCAATGAAGTGTCTAACCTGGTGAAGACTGCGGCCTACTGGGGACAGCCCGCTGTGGCGATCACCGACCACGGCGTGGTGCAGAGCTTCCCGGATGCGGCAAAGACAGCGAAAAAGCTGGCCAGCGCTCAAGAAAACCCGATCAACATCAAGATCATCTATGGCATGGAGGGCTACGTCTTTGACGACCGCGACTGCTGGAACGAGGACGGAACGGTGGATTACAAGAAGAAGCCGACCAACCACATCATTCTGCTGGCTCAGACTCAGGAGGGCCTAAAAAACATCTATAAGCTGGTGTCCTATTCTCATCTGCAGTATTTCTACAAACGGCCGAGACTGCCGAAGTCTGTCATCGCCGCCCACAGGGAGGGCCTGATCATCGGCTCCGCCTGCGAGGCCGGCGAGGTGTACCGGGCGGTCGCGGGAGGCAGGAGCGAGGCGGAAATCGAGGAGATTGCTTCCTTTTATGACTATCTGGAAATCCAGCCTTTGATCAACAACCAGTTCATGATCGACCAGGGCATGGTCAGCGGCCAGGAGGAGCTGCGGGAGTACAACCGGCGCATTGTAGCACTGGCAGACAAGCTGGGAAAGCCGGTCGTTGCCACCACGGACGCCCACTACGACGAGCCGGAATCGTCCGTCTACAGAAATATTTTGATGGCGGGCATGGGGTTCAAGGACGCGGAGAACGGCCAGGGCCTGTACATGCGGACCACCGATGAGATGATGGAGGAGTTCGCCTATCTGGGCGAAGAGACGGCGTACAGGGTGGTCATCGAGAACACCAACAAGATCGCCGATATGATCGACGATGGCATTCTGCCGGTACCGAAGGGCAAGTTCCCGCCGAAGATCGCGGGAGCAGAGGAGACGCTTCGCTCCACCTGCATGGAGAAGGCCTACAGCATTTATGGCAACCCGCTGCCGGAGAAGATCGCCACCAGGCTGGAAACCGAGCTGAACTCCATCATTGGCAACGGCTACGCGGTCATGTACGTGTCGGCCCAGATGCTGGTACATAAGTCCATGGAGGACGGATATCTGGTCGGCTCCCGCGGTTCCGTAGGTTCTTCCTTCGCGGCCACCATGGCGGGCATCACAGAGGTCAATCCGCTGGACCCTCACTACATCTGCCCCAAGTGCAAGCATTTGATCTGGGGAGATATGCAGCTTTACGACTGCGGTATCGACATGCCGGAGATGGACTGCCCAGAATGCGGGACGCCGATGCATCGGGACGGCTATACCATCCCCTTCGCCACGTTCCTGGGATTTAACGGGGACAAAGAGCCGGATATCGACCTGAACTTCGCCGGAGAATATCAGGCCACCGCGCACAAATACGTGGGGGAAATCTTCGGGGAGAAGAACGTGTTCAAGGCAGGTACAGTAGGCACCGTGGCGGATAAGACGGCCTACGGCTACGTCATGAAATACGCCGAAGAATTCCACCTGCCCATCAACAAGTTTGAGGCGGATCGGCTGACCCGAGGCTGCACCGGCGTCAAGAGGACCACGGGTCAGCATCCCGGCGGCATTATCATCGTGCCGGAGGATCACGAGATCTACGAGTTCTGCCCGGTGCAGCATCCGGCAAATGACACGAAGAGCGACATCATCACCACCCACTTCGACTATCACAAGATCGATGAAAACCTGCTGAAGCTGGATATTCTGGGGCACAATATCCCGTCCATGATCCGGCAGCTCCAGGATATGACCGGCATCGACCCGATGAAGGCGGACCTGACCGACCGAAAGGTGCTGTCCATCTTCAACGGCATCGAGGCGCTGGATATTCAGGATCCTGATTACAAGTACACTCACGGCACCTATGCCATTCCGGAGTTCGGCACCGGCTTCGTCCGCCAGATGCTGGACGACACCAAGCCGGATAAGTTCGCGGATCTGGTGCGGATCTCCGGCTTCTCTCACGGCACTGACGTATGGCTCAACAACGCCCAGGACTACATCAGAAGCGGCGTGGCCACCATGAGAGAGGTGATCTCCACCCGTGACGACATCATGAACTACCTGATCCTGAAGGGGATCGAGAACAAGACCTCCTTCCAGATCATGGAGGATGTTCGTAAAAACCGCCCGCTGAAGGAGGAACAGCTGACCGTCATGAAGGAACACGGCGTACCTGACTGGTATATCGATTCCTGCATTAAGATCCAGTACATGTTCCCACGCGCTCATGCGGTAGCCTACGTCATGATGTCCTTCCGCATGGCCTGGTACAAGGTTTACTATCCGGTGGAGTTCTACGCGACGCATTTTACCAGCGTGGTAGCCAACTTTGACGTTGACGTCATCCTGCGGGGACCGCAGGCCTGCCTGGACAGAATTGACGAGATCGAGGCTATGGGAAACAACGCCACGGCAAAGGAGCAGGGCGATGTGCTGGTGCTGGAAGTGGCTTATGAGATGTATTCTCGCGGCTATAGCTTCGCGCCTGCCCGGCTGGGCAAGTCCCACGCGCTGAAGTTCTGGGTGGACGACGGCAAAGTGCTGTTGCCTTTCGTGGCGCTGGAAGGCGTGGGGGACACCGCGGCAAAGGCATTCGCGGAAGCCTATGACGAGAAGCCTTTTGATACGATTGAAGAGGCGGTGACCCGGGCAAAGCTGAACAAAACCGCCACAGAGGCCCTGCGCGCCCACGGCGTGTTTGAGGGACTGCCGGAGACCGATCAGCTGTCCCTGTTCTAGGACGCTGCGCCCTTGGAACGTCGCACCCTTGG
>CAZGED010000034.1:0-12947 GCA_964525085.1 uncultured Senimuribacter sp. | reverse complement strand
CCGGCCGCCGTAGGCGGCGAGTGGACCATCGTGGCCCTTTCCCGCAGCGGAGAAGAAAGAACCGGCGTGGGAGAGGCATATTTCCGGAGCTATCTGGCGGCGGCAGATCAATATGTGAAGGATGCCGGCGGCGTGCTGCACACGAAGACCGGCTATAAATATACGGAATACGCCAGGATCATACTGGGGGTGACCGCGGCCGGCGGCGACGTGACCGATATCGGCGGATACAACTTCCTGGAAAAGCTGACGGATATGGAAAACGTGCGGCGACAGGGTGTCAACGGGCCCATCTGGGCTTTGATCGCCTATGACTGTGGCGGCTATCGGATCCCGACGGCAGCCGCAGGCGGTCAGGAAGCGGCGCAGGAAACGGATCAGGGTACGTCTCAGGAAGCGGCACAGGAAACGGCCGGCGAAAATCAGACCAGCCGGGAGGCTTTGATTCAGGCCATTCTCGAGGAGCAGCTGGAAGACGGAGGCTGGAATTTGGACGGCGACGCGGCCGACCCGGACATGACCGCCATGGCTTTGACCGCTCTGGCCCCTTATGCTGTGGGAAGCGGCGATCAAACAGGACAGACCGGCGCCAGAACGGAAGAGGTCAGCGCCCAGACCCTGGACGCTGTGAAGGCGGCAGCGGAACAGGGCGTCAGCTGTCTGTCGGAGCTGCAGCAGGAGGACGGCGGCTATGTCAGCATGGACAGCGATTCCTCAGAGAGCTGCAGCCAGGTGATCACGGCTCTTTCCTCTCTGGGCATCGACTGTGCCGCCGATGAGAGATTCATCAAGGAAGGCAGCAGCGTTCTGGACGCCCTGCTGGCCTATCGCGCGGACGGCGGCGGCTTCCGCCACAGCAGGCAGGACGAGGAGGTCAACCTGATGTCCACGGAGCAGGCGTGCTACGCGCTGGCCGCCTATGTTCGGAATCAGAAAGGCGAAAGCACGCTGTTTGATATGACAGGTGAAACGGGTATATAAGGAATGTATACAATGAATACAATGTGTGTATGCAGCGCGTGCATACGATGAGGTAAGAAAAATGCTGCGTCGAGGACTGGGAGAAAAAGCGGAGTTTACAGGATACCATCCTTTGGTCAATTTCATATATTTCGTCCTGGTGGTGGGGATCACGATGTTTTCCATGGCGCCGCTGTTTCTGGCGGCGACCTTCATCGGGGCGTGGGTCTATTCCCTGCTGCTGAAAGGGAGGGCGACGCTGAAGATGAACCTGACGCTGAGCATCGCCATGGTCCTGATCATGGTGTTGATCAACATGCTGTTCAACAACAACGGAGCTACGGCCCTGTTCTACATCGGTGACAGCCGCATCACCCTGGAATCCATGGGCTACGGGCTGGCCGGAGGTGTCATGCTGGCGTCCGTCGTCATCTGGTTCAGCTGTTTTAACGTAATCATAACCAGTGACAAGCTGATCTATCTCTTTGGAAAGACGGCGCCGGTGCTGGGCCTGACCCTGTCCATGATCTTCCGCTTTATTCCCCTTCTGCAGAGCCGGTTCGCGGAGATCTCTCTGGGGCAGAAGTGCATGGGACGGAGCCACAGCAGCGGCAGCCTGCTGCAGAGAGGCAGACAGCTGACCAAGGAGATCTCCATCCTGGTGGCATGGTCCCTGGAGGCGTCCATCGAAAGCGCAGACTCTATGGAGGCGCGGGGCTACGGCCTGCGGGGAAGGACCAGCTTCCATCTGTTCCGGTTTTCCGCCAGAGACGGGGCGGTCCTGGCTGTCATGATCGCCGCGGCCGTTCCGGCGATTGGGGCAGTCTTCACAGGAAGGACGGACATGTATTTTTATCCGGTCATGGTTTGGCCGGAGACAGACCCTTTGACGGCAGCGGCCCTGGGCGGCTTTGCCGCGCTGATTCTGATCCCCATCATCATCGATATTGCAGGAGAGCTAAAATGGAAACAATTCGACTTGAACACGTAACCTTTTCCTATCCCCTGGCTGAGCGCAGCGCGCTGGAAGACATCAGCTTTTCCATTCTGCCCAGCCAGTTTGTCGTCCTGTGCGGCAAATCCGGGTGCGGCAAAAGCACCCTCCTCCGGCAGCTGAAGAAGAACCTGATCCCCTATGGCCGGCTGGAGGGGGAGGTCCTCTACTGCGGCCAGCCCGTAGCAGACCTGGACGACCGGCGCAGCGTGACGGAGATCGGATTTGTTCAGCAGAACCCGGACAACCAGATCGTCACGGACAAGGTGTGGCATGAGCTGGCCTTTGGCCTGGAAAGCCTGGGCCTGGAGAACGCCGCCATCAAAAGACGGGTTGCCGAAATGGCCAGCTACTTCGATATCCAGGGATGGTTCCGCAAAAGCGTGGGAGAGCTGTCCGGCGGACAGAAGCAACTGCTGAACCTGGCGTCCATCATGGCCATGCAGCCGAAGGTTCTGATTCTGGACGAGCCTACGTCCCAGCTGGATCCTATCGCCGCGTCGGACTTTCTCCAGACCGTCTACCGCATCAACCGGGATCTGGGCACCACCGTGATCATCTCCGAGCACCGGCTGGAAGAGCTGTTTCCCATGGCGGACCGGGTCATGGTCATGGATCAGGGCCGCGTGCTGGCTTTTGACAGTCCCGAAAGGATCGGGTCCTTCCTCTCCGGCGGAGAAGGCGATCAAAAGGTGTCAGGCGGGGCGTCATCCCGACATCCCATGTTCTACGGCCTTCCGTCCGTGACGCGGATCTTCGCCGACGTGTGTCCCGGTGAGGACAATCCTCTGACCATACGGGAAGGGCGCCTGAAGCTGGCGCATCTGCTGGAGGGAAAGGCTGTGCCGGCCGGGGAGGCCTCGGAACCGGCGGCAAAGGTTTTGACGGAGAAAGCGCCGGCAGAGAAGGCTTCGGCGGAGAAGGTTTTGACAGAGAAAACGCCGGCGGCAAAGGTTTTGACAGAGAAAGCGCCGGCAGGGGAGCCTGCCATTCAGATCAAGGACCTGTGGTTCCGATACAATCGGGACAGCGGAGACGTGCTGCGGGGTCTGAACCTGAAGGTGGAGCGGAACCGGCTCTACTGCCTGCTGGGCGGCAACGGTACGGGAAAGAGCACTACGCTGAAGATCATCGCGGGGATCTTGAAAGGGCAGCGGGGAACGGTGACGGCAGACCGGGATAAACTGAGCATGCTGCCACAGAACCCCCAGGCCCTCTTTACAGAGATTACGGCAGAGGAAGAACTGATGGAGGCTCTTTACTATGTGAAGCTTCCGGTGGAGGAAAAGCTGCGCAGGGTGGAGGATATGCTGACCCTGATGGAGATTACCCATCTGCGGAAGGCCAACCCCTATGATCTGTCGGGCGGAGAGCAGCAGCGTCTGGCCCTGGGAAAGATCCTGCTGCTGGAACCGGAGATCCTGCTGCTGGATGAGCCGACCAAGGGTCTGGATCCGTTCTTTAAGAGGACGCTGGCGGGGATTCTGCGAAAGCTGACGGAGGAAGGCGTGACCGTCTTTATAGTCTCCCACGACATCGAGTTCTGCGCGGAGTATGGAGACCGGTGCGCCATGTTCTTTGACGGCGGCATCGTATCAGAGGGAAGTCCGAAGGAATTCTTTGCCGGAAACAGCTTTTATACTACGGCTGCCAACCGCGTCGTGCGGCAGTGGAGGCCGGACGCGATCACCTGCGAGGAGGTGTCCCAGTGGCTGAAAGATATGATATGACCCAGTTCGAGGCGGCCCAGAAGAAACGCAGACGTCTGTCGGCTGTCCTGATCTGTATCGTCATGCCGGCCACCATCGGCCTGGGCATGCTGCTGGATCAGGGAAAGTACATGATCATCAGTCTGCTGATCCTGCTGTACACCATGCTGCCCTTTTTTATGGTCTTTGAAAAGCGCAAGCCGAAGGCCAGAGAAATCGTTCTCATCGCCATGATGTCAGCGCTGACTGTCTGCGCTCACATCTTTTTCCACGTCACCGTGCCGATTCAGATCGGGACTGCCATGGTGATCCTATCCGGCATATCTCTCGGACCGGAAGCCGGGTTCCTCATCGGGGCGATCTCCCGCTTTGTCTGCAATTTTTACATGGGGCAGGGACCGTGGACGCCTTGGCAGATGTTCTGCTGGGGGCTGCTGGGATTTCTGGCCGGACTGGCCTTCAACAAGGTGGACCTGGACCAGCTGAAATCCAGGAGTTTTAAGATGATCATGGGACCGGTGCTGTGCATCATCTTTGCCCTGCTTCTGGCCTGGATCTGCTATCAGATTTGGCCCGGTGACGATGAGACCTTCTTCGGATGGCGGCTCTACGCCTTTGGGTTTGGCGGTCTGCTGGCAGGGGTGCTGCTGCAGCACAAGCGGCTGCCGGTGGACAGCATCACCCTGACCGTGTTCACCTTTTTCGTGGTCTTCATCATCTACGGCGGCATTATGAATGTGTGGGCCCTGATCCATTCGTCGGGGCTGCCCGGCGGCGCGCCCCTGAGTCTGGCCGGACTGCGCGCCCTGCTGGTGTCGGGGGTCCCCTATGACCTGTTCCATGCCGGCTCGGCAGCGCTGTGCGTCTTTCTGTTCGGAGACAGCATCATACGGAAGCTGGAACGGATCAAAATCAAATACGGCATATACAAATAGTTGGAAAAGAGATCATTTGAATGGGAGATTTGATACTATATGTGGCTTTGGCGGCGGCCGGCTATGTGGTCGCTGCCAAGGTCGTGAAGAAGAAAGAAAAGCTGGCCGCGGCATCTATGATCCAGCTCTGGGCGATTCTGCTGCTGGTCTTTTCCATGGGTGCCCGCATGGGCGCCAACGAGGAGATCGTCCGGAACCTGAACAAAATCGGGCTGCAGGCTTTGATCATGGCCGTGGTCGCCGTTCTGGGCTCCGTGGCCGCCGTCAGTGCGGCGCGGCGGTTTCTGAAGCTGGATGCGGTGGGCAGAAAGCGGGAGGAACCGCCGGCAGAGGCAGCGAAAGGACCGGAACCGGAGCAGAGCCGTTCTGATGCGGAAGGACCGGAGCCGGCACAGGGCCGTTCCGATGCGGCGGGACCGGACCGCCTGCCGGCGGAATCCGGCGATGACGTGAAGAAAGCCGGCACGGGAAACAACATGACGGTCCTCATCGTCTGCACCGTAGCCTTGGGCATGTTCTTCGGGTGGTTTTTGATCCACGCGCAGTTGGCTGATTATGAGGAGTTTAATGCCTTCGCCGGGATGGTGATCAAAGGCGGGCTCTGCCTTTTGCTGTTTTTGGTCGGCATCGATCTGGGAATCGAGAATACCTTTTTCAGCGATATCCGGCAGGCGGGGCTGGGAATTTTGCTCATACCGCTGGCCGTCTGTGTGGGAACCCTGGCCGGTACGGCGCTCTGCTCCCTGTTCCTGCCGCTGTCTCTGGGAGAGTGTCTGTCCGTGGGAGCAGGCTTCGGGTGGTACTCCATGGCGCCGGCCCTCATCATGGAAAAGGGTTATGTGACGGCCAGCGCGGTATCCTTCATGCACAACGTGTTTCGGGAGTTGCTGGCGCTGCTGTTCATTCCCACTGTGGCAAAGAAGGTGGGCTATGTGGAGGCGGCGGCAATGCCCGGATCGGGCTCGTCAGATGTGTGCCTGCCTCTGATCGTGAGATCCACCCGCAGCGGCATCGCCATCTACGCCTTTGTCACCGGCATTGGGGTGAGCATCCTGGTGCCGGTTCTGGTACCGATGTTTCTGTAGACGGCCGGCACGCAGACGGCCGGCACATAGAGCAAAAGGAGGAACTATATAAGATGGATCAGGATTTTGCAAAGAAGATGAAACGGAAACGGCTGCGGGCGGCGGCTGTCGTGGTGGTTCTCGCACTGCTGGCGGGCTGGGCCGTCTTTACGGTCGTGGCAAAGAAGGATGCCGGAGAGATTACGGTGACGGTTTCCATCGACTGCAGCACCCTGGCGGAGGATATGTCCAAGCTGGAGGATGAGGCTTTGACGGATTACGTGCCGTCTGACGGCGTGATCCTGGCGCCCACAGAGGTGAAAGTCGGAGAAGGAGAGACCGCCTATGACGCTTTGCGCAAGATCTGCAAGGCGGAGGACATCCACATGGAGGCGTCCTATACGCCGGCCTACGATTCCTACTACGTGGAGGGCATCAACTATCTGTACGAGTTCGATGGAGGGAACCTCAGCGGCTGGATGTTCCAGGTCAACGGCGTTTTCCCCAACTACGGCTGTTCCGAGTATGTCCTGAAGGAGGGGGATTCCGTCCAGTGGCTGTATACCTGCGATCTGGGAAAGGACATCGGCGGATATACAGAGGAAATGGAGACGGCAGAACCGGATGAGGAATGACGCAAGTTGGGCTTGACAGCCCGTATGTGCGGCTATATAATATTTTTTGATAGAAATGAAAGAAGTATCGTGTCTACAGTGCTTCGGGGCCGTTGACGGCTTTGAGGAGAGAGGGAAGCAGGTGAAAGTCCTGCGCGATCCGGTCACTGTAATTGGGGAGCCCGCTGCAGAGAGCCATTGTATCTTCGGATATGAGAAGGCGCAGAGGGGCGGCGATCCATAAGCCAGGAAACCTGCTGTAGGCCGAAGGATGGGCGTCTTCCGCGAAAGAACTTATCAAAGCCTGCGCATGGTTTTTGCCGCAGATAGATTCCCATGCCTTCGGGCGTGGTTCTTTTTTTGGAAAACCCGTGTAAACAGGAGGAAATCGTTATGAATGTGAATTGGTTTAAGAATCCGGACCACGTGGTCTATGCGGATATGGAAGAATTTGTGGAGAACTTCAGCAGGGAAACGGGCATCTCGAACCTGCGGGCGGAGATCGAAGCCTTTGACCTGAACCCGGTGAAGGAGGGGAAGATCCTGAAAGGCCGCAAGAGGACGTCGCTGAAGCTGCTGATCCCGAACATGGTGTTCGATGAGGCTATCGAGATGGGAGACAACGTCTGGGTGTACATGGGAGACAACTACGAGTGCTACTGTCTGTACAATGTCAACGAGAACAAGGGGGAGGACGATGGTCCTCACAACTACAAGTTTTTCAGCCACACCCAATGCGAGTTCTTTCCCTGTCATGAGACGGACGACGAGGAGAACTTCAACTGCATCTTCTGCTACTGCCCGCTGTACGCACTGGGCCGTAAATGCGGCGGGAATTATTACTACATGGAAAACGGCGTTAAGGACTGCAGCGGATGTCTGGTACCTCATCGGCGGGACAACTACGACTATCTGATCAAAAAGATGATGCGCATGAGAAAATCTTTGACAGATTAAGGAAAGACCGCTATACTGAATATATGGATATCAAAGAAAGAGAAAAGCTGCAGGAAAACGGCGTCGAAAAGGAAGAGGCCGTCGATATCCTGGAAGTCAAAAAACGAATGATGCGCGTCTGGAGCGGCGAGGAGTTGGAGCCCGGGTTTGAGGAGTCCTCTTACGCCCTGATGAAAGGCAGAGGAAGGGAGCTGTACCGCTCCATTACCGATGAGGAAATGCTGGAGTACCTTCAAAGCCTGGCGGAAAAGCTGAACCATCCGCCGTCGCAGAAGGAGATTCCCCGGGTCCTGAAGGACTACATCAAGAGCCGGTTTAAGCGCTGGCCCTATGCTCTGGAAAAAGCCGGTCTCTCCAAGTCGGCGGGCAGCGGAGGCAAAACCATGGATGAGATCCACAAGGAGGAGCAGCATCGGGAGGAGATGCTGGCTGCCATCCGGGAGAAGGCGCTTACCACCGGCCGCATTCCTCATCCGAAGGATTTTCCGGAGCTGTGTGAAGAGCTTCGCACCTATTATACCGACTGGCGGCAGGTGCTGAAGGCCGCCAAGGTGGAACCCGACATGCTGAACAAAGTGGCGGTGTATCAGATTACCGATCTGGAACCGGAATATGTGGAGCTTTTGCAGCAGGTGAAGGATTTTGCCTGCAAAATCGGCAGAAGTCCGACCCTCGGAGAGATCGATGAAGATGTGAAGCGCCGCCTGATCCGGCGGTGCGGCTCCTGGCGCAACGCACTGTACCAGATCGGCCTGGAACCTGTGATCCGGTATCGCTCTTTCCGGGGTATCTATGTAGAGAAGGATAAGAAAGGGCAGAACCATACGGATGATCTGACGTACTGCTGTTACCGCGTGCTGAACCTGCCCGAAGAAGCCAAGGAGGATCTGGAATACGTAAAGGGCGTCTGGTTCCGCAACGGCAAGATCCCCGGCAAGAAGGACGTGCCCCGGGCGGTGCAGCAGCGTCTGCAGCCCTACTGCGGCAGCTGGGTCAACACGCTGTACCAGCTGGGTATCCAGCCTCAGGACTATTACAGGGCCATGAAGGAAGAATCGGATCGGCGGAAAGAGGAGCAGAGGAAGCAGATGCAGAGAAAGCTCAGCCAGAAGAAAAATAACAGTAAAAAATGATTTGACTTATGTTCTGTTTTGCCATATAATGAGGGAGTAGTCAATACAGGCTTATGTTCCTTTCGTTCAGAGTTTCTGACGAAGGCTAAGAGGGAAACAGGTGAAAATCCTGCGCGGTCCCGCCACTGTAATGGAGGAGTCTCATCTACGAGCCACTGGAATACTGGGAAGGCAGATGAGGCGGAGATTCCTGAGCCAGGAGACCTGCATAAGTCCATTTTCTGGAGAGGCGGTGAACTGATCCGGGAAGTAAGAACAGCAAATACGGGCTGTGGGGTTATCCGCGGCCCTTTTTATATGAGGGATAGGATGACCGGCTTTTCATTCTTTTTTCATAAGGCAAGGCAGGCTTCGTCACCCTGCCTTGCCGCATTTTTTGGGAAATCTTTGGAGGAACTTCATGGGAGACAGATTCTATATTGCCACATTTTCAGAGAACGCGGTCAGCGTCGCCCGCCGGTACGGCTTCGGCATCGAACTGAACGATTTCTGCATCTCGGAAAACCTGGATCAGGACAAACTGACAGAAAGCCTGGACCGCAGCCGCCGTCAGATGACGGAGGCAGGCATAAACGCCGATGAGCCGTCGGAGACGGCGTCCCGTGTCATCCTCCACGGTCCCTTTACGGAGATCATTCCCGCCTCCATCGACCACCGGGTGGTTTCCCTGGGCAAGGAGCGTCTGGAGGAAGCCTATGAGGCGGCGCGTATCCTGGGCGTCAGGAGGATGGTCGTACATTCCGGGTACGTCCCTTTGCTGTACTTTAAGGACTGGCATCACGAGAAATCCCTGACCTTTTGGCGGGACTACATGGCCGGCAAGCCGGCGGATTTTCAGCTGTATATTGAGAACGTTTTTGAAGAGGAGCCTTTGATGATGCGGCACCTTGTGGAAGAGCTGGATGACAGCCGGATCCGGCTCTGTCTGGATATCGGCCACGCCAACGCGATGACGTCGCAGGAGTACGGCATTCCGGACTGGGTCCGGATCCTGGGACCGTATATCGGCCACTTCCACCTGCACAACAACGACGGAAAGAGCGATCAGCACGGCGCGCTGGACCAGGGAACCATGGATATGGAACAGGTCTTCGCGGCCATCGAGACCTATTGCAGAGAGGACGTGACGATGACCATCGAAAGCCGCACCTGTGAGAGCAGTGCGAAGTGGTTAAACCAGCGAAAGTAAAAAGGAGGGGAACGGAAGGAGAAGGAAAGTCATCCGGAAGCATTGGGAGAAGAGCTGCGCTTGGCGGCTCTTTTTTGCTAGGGGATTTCCCCAAATCGGTTTCTGCCGGAACATGATAAAAAGAAGGAAAAGACGTTAGCGTTTCATCAGGAAAGAGAGGATTTTTATCATGGGTAAGAAAGAAGAAAGCAATGTATACGGCTATGTCAGGGTTTCCAGCAAAGATCAGAATGAGGACAGGCAGATGATCGCCCTCGCGGAATATAACATCCCGAAGAAGAATATCTATATCGACAAGCAAAGCGGCTGTGATTTTGAGCGGTGCCAGTATCAGAAGATGCTGCGCCGGATGAAGGAAGGGGATCTTCTCATCGTGAAAAGCATCGACCGGCTGGGACGCAACTACAGAGAGATCATGGCGCAGTGGCGGTACATCTCTCAGACAAAGGGAACCGATATCAAGGTGATCGACATGCCTCTTCTGGATACCACCCGCTGCAAGGATCTGCTGGGCACCTTCATCTCGGATCTGGTGTTGCAGGTGCTTTCCTTTGTAGCGGAAAACGAGCGGCAGAACATCCGCCAGCGCCAAAAGGAGGGTATAGCGGCCGCCAAGGCCAGGGGCGTGCAGTTTGGCAGACCCGTCAAAACCTTTGACGTGCCTCTCGAAGCCGTCATTTCGGCGGTAGACGAGGGTGAACTGCCCCTGGAGGAGGCGCTGCGGCTGCTGGACGTCAGTCGCAGCACGTACTATAACAGGAAACGGCAGTGGAAGGAACGCTGCCTCTGAATGTCCTGTCCAACAAAAAAACCGCAGCTCGAGCGCTGCAGTTTGTGCCTTTCCGATCATCTGACCACTTGAAAAACCATCAGAATCCAAAATGGTGTACTTTTTTACAATCCAATTAACTATATAATTTTCAAGGTAATTACAAGGAAATTCGTTCCATCAAAGCCGCTTTCCCGCGAAAAAGAAAAAATTTTGTCACCCGCCCAAAACCATTGAAATTCCAAGAAAATCTCGCAAAACGAGGAAAAAACTCCGGAAAAACCTATTGACAACGGCATTTTTGATGGTACAATTTAGTCATGAAGAAACTTGTTCAGAAAAGTACACTATTTTGGACGGGTTTGCTGATACAACTTCATCAACACGACATTGCGTACACTCTTTGAGAGATAACAGGAAACAGGTGAAAATCCTGTGCGGTTCCGCCACTGTAATGGGGAGTCGCTGCTCAGCGCCGATCGGGCAGTCCACTGGAAACGGGAAGGACGAGCAGCAGACGAAGATCCTAAGCCAGGATACATGTATGGGAATGTACTTCTGGTCAACGGTTTATTGGCAGGAGAGGTGTATTTGTTTACAGTGAAAACGGACTGTGGCGAAAGAACGCTACAGTCTTTTTTGTTAGCCGGTGTATCAGAACAAAGCGCTATCATACTCGCACAGAGTTTGATATAAACGCAGGGTCATAAGACCCTGCAGGTAAAGAGAATTGCATGAAAGGAGGAAGAAATTTCATGAAGGAAAAAGGAATAAGATCTAATAAGGTCTGGGTCAGCTTGCTGGCAGTCCTCATGGTTCTGGCGATGATGCCGTCCATGGTTTTTGCGACAAGCATTGACGATCCACACGATGCTATCAGCATCGCTACCGCTGAACCTGTAACCATTCAGTGGGCGAGTGATACCAGCACTACCGGTACGGTTGTTCCTGTAGTGGCGGGAGATACGAATTATCCAAGCCAATTCGTATTTTATGTAAGCGGCACACATACGCTGACGCTGACGAACGCCACCGAGGTCCAGTTGGAGGTGACAGATGACTATACGTCATACCTGATTACACTGGGTTCAACCGGAACTGCAACGATCGTGGTGAACTGGAATGGCGTGAATTACACGATCTCTACGACAAAGGCTCCAACCGGGTCAGTGGAGACCACGTCAAAGGAACCGACATACGTAAACGGGTACCTGCCGGTAGGACAGTATTCTACCGGAAAATCGTGGGGTAGCATCTACTCTGACGGAGCTAACGCAGAAATCGGTACCACTGCCAAGGGTACCACGCTGAAGATCGCCAACGGCAACCACAGCGGTATTTCCATCGGAGCGATGGGCGGATATGTGCAAGTTGAGATGGCTCAGGACGATGTGATCCGTAACCTGCCGACCAATAAGTACGGCATCGATTTTGTCGTTTACGGCAATGCGTTTACAAACAATGCGGAGGCCGGTTCTGTCATGGTTTCCGCCAACGGTACCGACTGGTACGAACTGGCCGGGTCCAGATACTTTATGGACGATACCCTGCGCAATGTGAATATTTCGTATAAGCAGACGACCGATGGCGTACAGTACAAGATCTGGAAGGGCAGCACCGTTTATACAGACTGGACCCTGATGAAGACTTCTGGGACAACCGGTTGGTGGCCGGAATATACCGATGAAGGCTATGGCACTGTCAGTGGTGCGCTGGCTGCACTGAGCGGTACCGCCAATGTTGGAAATGTTGAATGGGCAAGTGGCAATACGGAGCTGACGTATAAGAATGTAACGCTGGTAAAGGATGAAGACAGCGCAGCGCAGTATGTCTTCGGCTATGCCGACGCACATGCAAACGGCACCATGAACGGTCAGGCTCAGAATCCATACGCATCAACAGCGTCTTCCACCGGTGGAGACGGATTTGATCTGGCATGGGCTGTATATCCGGAAGGAACGGTAAAGGACGGCAAGGATGTATCCTATCAGCCGGTCAGCAGCACGGATCTTCCGTATGCTAAGTACATCAGGATCTACACATCTGCGGGACTGCAGTTCGATGAAAGCGGCAATCCAAGCATGTTCGTGCACAGCTCGTTTAACGAGACTTCCACTGAGGTAGTGGGCGTTATGACCAATGCTTCTACGGGTGGAAGCGCGGCAAGCAAAGCACCGGTGATTACACAAGATGAAGAAGAAATTGCAACCAGTAACCTGGGCGTCACAGAAGTTCTCGCCAGCGACGGAGCGTTAACCTTCTCCAGCAATGCCGACAAGCTGTATGTCAACGGAACCTTGATCTCAGGGGAAACGGATATTGAGTTTAGCGCCGGAGACTATGTTCAGGTCATCGCACAGACAGGAGATGAATCTCCGTATGTAACGATCCTGAAAATCAAATAAACTATAGAAGGAGATGGGGGAGGATGCGAAAAATTCTCCCCCCATTTTTATATGAAGTTTTTAGAACAAAACCTAAAAAGGGTAATCAGTATTTTGGCGATCTTCTGCCTGGTCATAACCTCTGTGCCTGCCATTTCCTTTGCGGATGTAGATACAGGGGAAACTTCAGACTTTGTCCTGGTCGATGAGGAGGGGAATCAGTATTCAGCTGTTAAAGA
>CAZGED010000033.1:0-12975 GCA_964525085.1 uncultured Senimuribacter sp. | reverse complement strand
GCCCTCCAGAAGGCCCTCCAGAAGGCCCTCCAGAAGGCCCTCCAGAAGGCCCTCCAGAAGGCCCTCCGGAAGACCTTCCTGATGACCCCTTGAAGGCCTTGCGGCCTTCCATTCTCTCTCTGAACCTGTCCGCATTCTTCCATGGTGATGTTGCTCCCCAATATCATTTTCGACACCTCTTTTCGATTCTGTAAGAATTCAACGAGAAAGCCTTCGCTTACACAGCGGTTGATGGCGGCATCGGGAACCGTCTTTTCCAGGGTTCTGGCCGCATAGCCCAGCATCCGAAGCGGCATGTTTTTACACTTCGTGGAGTGCCGTTTTGCCCCAGCTTTAGCCGGCCGGGCGAAACGGACAGCGTAGGGAGCCTGCGACCGGGGGAGTGAGCAAAGCGAACGTTGCTGCTCTGCCATAACCACATAGGCGAGGAAAACAAAGAGCGGAACAGGGAATCCTGATACTGAGGATCCGCCTTGCGCTGCAGCTGTTTCTTTGTTTGTCTTTTGTGTTTGGATCTGCTTTCCTTGGGTGCCATGTAAACCTCCTTCAAAAAAGAAAAAAGAACGGCAGGCATGCCGTTCTCTAAAAGTAAATGAGTATCAAGTAAGTATGAAATTGAAAAAGGCGAGACCATCAAAGCGCATTTTTCGCGCAAAGCCTACCTCGCCTTCTAGTATGGTATTGTACCATAAAATCCCACATTTGTGTCATTTTTTCGAAGCCGACCGATAAGAAGAAATATTTCTAAAAAGTATTTGACAAACTTTGCAGGCGGTGTTACAATGAAGAAAGTTAGATTGAACTAACTCAGAGTTGAAAGGCGGACAGATTTATGACATTAAGAGATGCGCAAGAGGGAACAGAGTATATCATCCGGGATATTCTGACCGACGATGAGGAGCTGAATTCTTTCTTGTTTACTTTGGGGTGCTATAGCGGCGAGCCGATCACGGTGATTTCACATATCCACGGCGGATGTGTGGTCTCCATCAAAGATGGAAGATACACCTTTGATTACCAGTTGGCGGATGCTATTTCAATCTAGGCATCAGAATCAGATAAAGAATCAGGGCTGGACATCATGGTGCAGCCTATGATTTTGACAAGCGGTTAGGGTATTCTAACCGCGGGTTAGCTAATTCTAACTATATAGGAAACTAAAGTACATGATACGAGGAGGAATGAACATGAGGATTGCTTTGGCGGGAAATCCAAACAGCGGAAAGACCACCATGTACAACGCGATCACGGGCAGAAGTGAGCGTGTTGGAAACTGGGCGGGCGTTACCGTTGATAAGAAGGAATTCCCAATCAAGAAGAATTATTATGACGGAGCGGAAGAACTGATCGCAGTTGACTTGCCGGGTGCGTACTCCATGTCACCGTTTACATCCGAGGAAAGCATCACCAGCAGTTATGTCAAAAACGAAAATCCTGACGCCATTATTAACATCGTCGATGCGACAAATCTTAGCAGAAGCTTATTCTTTACCACACAGCTGCTGGAGCTGGGTGTTCCCGTCGTCGTTGCGCTGAACAAGAGCGACATCAACGAGAAAAAGGAAACAAAAATCGATGAGAAGGCGCTGTCCGAGAAGCTGGGCTGCCCTGTCATCAAAACGGTTTCCACGTCCGCAAACGGACTGGCTGACGTCGTAAAGGCAGCGGCCGATCTAAACGGAAAAGGTCAGAAGGCCCCTTACGATGAAGGAAATATCGACCTGACCGACAAGCACGTGGTAGAGGAAGCGGATCGGAAACGTTTCGTCTTTGTAAACAACATTGTGAAAGAAGTAGAAGTCCGTAAGATCCTGACAAAGGAAAAGAACTCTCAGGACAAGCTGGATGCGGTGCTGACCAACAGGGTAGCAGGACTCATCATCTTTGCCGTGATCATGTTCCTGGTATTCTACATTTCTCAGTCCACCGTAGGAACCTGGATCGCAGACTGGCTGGTGGGCTGGATCGAAACCTTCCAGGGATTCGTGTCCGACTCGTTGGAGGGCGGATCGCCGTTGCTCCAGTCCGTACTGGCTGACGGTATCGTCGGCGGTGTCGGTGCCGTCGTAGGCTTCCTGCCGCTGGTTATGGTTATGTACTTCCTCATTGCGTTGCTGGAAGACTGCGGTTATATGGCACGTGCCACGGTGGTACTCGACCCGATCTTCAAGAAGGTCGGTCTGTCCGGAAAGTCTGTGATCCCGTTCGTAATCGGCACAGGCTGCGGGATCCCGGGCATCATGGCTTCCCGTACCATCAGGAATGAGCGTGAGCGCAGAGCGACAGCCATGCTGACCACGTTCATGCCTTGCGGCGCTAAGCTGCCGGTTATCGCACTGTTTTCCGGCGTGTTCTTTGCAGATGCCAGTTGGGTCGGCCCTCTGATGTACTTCGTAGGTATCGCGCTGATCCTGTTGGGCGCACTGCTGATCAACCGGATCTCCGGATATAAGCACAGAAAGTCCTTCTTCATCATGGAGCTGCCGGAATACAAGGTTCCAAGCCTGAAGAGAGCCTTCTTCTCCATGTGTAACCGCGGTAAGGCGTACATCATCAAAGCCGGCACCATCATTCTGCTGTGCAATATGATCGTTCAGCTGATGCAGTCCTTCACCTGGAGCTTCCAGGTCGTCGAGGAAGGCATGGAAGACACCTCCATCCTGGCGTCCATCGCTACGCCGTTCGCCGTTCTGATGATCCCTCTGGGATTCGGCGCATGGCAGCTGGCAGCCGCAGCCATCACAGGCTTCATTGCAAAGGAAAACGTGGTAGGTACACTGGCTGTCTGCTATGCTGTTACCAACTTCATCGATACAGAAGAGCTCGCATTGACGGGAGGATCCAGTGAGGTTGCTGCCATTTTCGGGCTGACAAAAGTCGCTGCGCTGGCATATCTGATGTTCAATCTGTTTACACCTCCTTGCTTTGCTGCAATCGGTGCGATGAATGCTGAGATCAAGAGCAAGAAGTGGCTGTTCGGCGCGATCGGCCTGCAGCTGGCAACCGGTTTCATTATTGCATTCTTCGTATACCAGATCGGCACACTGATTACAGAAGGACACCTGGGGGATGCGTTCATTCCGGGGCTCATCGTTGTCGTTGCCATCGTGGCGTACATCGTCTACCTGATCAGGAAAGCAGACAGAAGTCTGCAGGCTGAATACGACCTGCACACAGGCAATAAGGCCGTCGCTTAATCGAGCAATCTGACGGGTGACATGACATAAGGGGTGATCGTTATGACTGTGACAGATTGGATCGCATTGGCAGTTCTTCTGGCCATTGCTGCGGCGGCAATCAGATATATTTTCAAAGCGAAGAAACGCGGCGTAAGATGTATCGGGTGTCCGTATGCTGACAGCTGCAGCGGCGGTTGCAGCGGAACGCAGCCGGACGCTTCCGCCGACACTTATGGAAGTGAAGGAGAAGGTTGCTGCGGCTGTCACTCAGACGAGAACTGATCCTGCCATGAGAATGCAAGAGGAAAGAAAACAAAAACAGAAGCGGAAGTTCGAATTCCGCTTCTGTTTTCGGCTTTTTTGACAGTGCGTCCGGATTTGCCGCCGGCTGCCGCCGGTCCATTCCTACAGTGCGTGTTGCTCTCTCATGTGCTTTTTGATGGCGGAAAAGCTTTCATCGCTGAGGCAATGCTCGATACGGCAGGCATCTTTGTAAGCGATGGATTCCTCAACGCCGAGGTTCATCAGCATCTTCGCCAGAACCATATGCTTCTCATAGATATTTTCAGCGATGGCCTGACCTTCCGCTGTCAAAGAGATGTTTCCGTCGGCGTCTACGACCACATATCCGTTCTCACGGAACTTCTTCATGGCTACGCTGACAGTAGGTTTGGAAAAGCCCATTTCGTTGACGATATCGATGGCCCGTACAGAACCTTTTTTCTTTTTCAGCATGTATATCATCTCAAAATAATCTTCTGCAGACTGTCTGATTTGCATCTTACCTTTTCCCTCCTATTCCGGCTGAGCGCCTATATAAAGCATTTTAACATAAAAAAAAAATATTGACAAGATGGTTAGTTAGTGCTAACCTATATACAGCAGTTAGTTTTAGCTAACCAAAGGCGGAATGCACGGAATGTAAAGAGTACGAGGCGTGCAGGACGCGAGAAACGAATAGAAACACCAGCCGGAATGGCAGCGAGTGCGTATCGAATAGAAACATACGGGTTCGGAAGATTGGAAGGAGGTACACGAGGTGAGTGTAGTAATTATAGGTGGAAATGAATGCATGAAGAGACAGTATGAGGAGATCTGTGAATCCTATGGATGTACAGCAAAGGTGTACACCAAAGAGAAGGGCACTATCAAAAAGAAGATCGGTACCCCGGATCTGTTGATCTGCTTTACAAAGACGGTTTCACACAAGATGGTCAACGCAGCAAAGCAGGAATCCAAGCGCGGCGGTTTTCCGATCGCTCACTGCCACAGCAGCAGCGGCTCCGCCCTGGCCGAAGTCCTGAAGGCCAGAACTTGCCTCGCGCAGCAGTAGGCCTCTCGCCTTCCTGAACGGTATCAGGCAGGAAACAGTGTCGACAGGCAGGAAACAAAAAACGAGAAGAAAAACCTCCTGAACGGGATTGTCCCGAGCAGGAGGTTTTTGAGTGGCAAGTGGAGGCAAGATGGAAAAGTATGCAAAACAGGGGCTGGGATTCATTGACAATGACAGGGGTTTATGATAAATTTAATATGTGATATTTCAATTTGAGGAGATTTGAAGTGGTTTATGTAGCATATTTTTTATCAGCGGCAATCGTGGTGTTTTTTTCTATAAAAGCATCAGACTATATCGATCTGCTGGACAGAAATACCAAGCTGTCCGGCGCGTTCCTGGGAGGCATCATGCTTTCGGCGGTAACTTCGCTGCCGGAGCTGTTTACCAGCATTTCGGCCACCGTTCTGCTGGACCGGCCGGGACTTTGCATGGGAAACATTTTAGGCAGCGACCTGTTTAACGTAGCGGCCCTGTCCGCCGTTATCCTGTTCTGGTTCAAGGGCTTCAGCAAGGGAAGGGTGTCCAAAAGCTACCGCCTTGTGACCATACTGGTTCTGGTGATCTACGGTCTGATCGGCCTGAACTTCCTGCATATTCTGAACCTGCGGATCCTCAATCTGAGCGTAACTTCGGTCCTCATCTTCCTGGTATACGTCCTGGGCGCAAAGTATCTGGCGGTGGCCAACGACGTAGACGCAGACGAAGACGCTCTGGGTTATCAGGCGACGAAATCCACCAAGCTGTCCGTGAGGCAGATCGCATTCCGATTTACGGCGGTCAGCATCGGCATCATCGTATTCAGCATCGTTATGACCTATCAGACTGACCAGATCGCCGAACGGCTGGGCATTGGCCAGGGATTTGCGGGCGCACTGTTTCTGGGTGTTGCCACCTCCCTGCCTGAACTGTCCAGTACCATCACCCTGTTCAAGATCAAGAACTACAACATAGCCGTGGGGAATATCGTCGGCAGCAATCTGTTCAACTTTATCATTCTGACCGTGGCCGACCTGCTGTCCATGAGCAGCGGCGTTTACGCGGATCCGGATGCGCAGGTCGTCAGCTTGCTGGTTCTGGGCGCTGCCGCCATGGCGTGCTTTTGGATCATGCTCCGGTTTAAGAACCGGACGACGCAGGCTGTATGCAGTCTGGGGATCATCGGCTGCTACATAGCGTTTCTGATCGTGTAAAAAACAGATAGAGGGAGAAAAATATAGAAGGAGAGAAATATATATGGAAGGATTTTGCAAGATGTGTCCGGAATGCAACGGAAGAGCCTGTCGGAACCGGATACCGGGTCCGGGCGCGAAGGGTATCGGAGACACAGCCATAAGAAACTATGACAAATGGAAAGAGATTCGCATCAACATGGATACGTTGACGGAGAAGAAGGATGTGGATATTCGGCTGTCCCTGTTCGGACGGGAATTCGCGGCGCCTGTTTTCGCCGGCCCGGTGGGAGCTGTGAACATGCACTACGGCGACAAGTATGACGATCTGGCCTACAACAATATTCTGGTACCCGCCTGCAGGGACTGCGGTATCGCCGCGTTCACCGGCGACGGCATGGATCCGGCTGTCATGGAGGCGGCGGGGTCGGCGATCAAAGCCGCGGGCGGCTGCGGTGTGCCTACGGTTAAGCCGTGGAACAAAGCCATGATCGATGAAAAGATGGCCATTGTCAAGGACTCCGGCGCTTTTGCCGTGGCTATGGATATCGACGCGGCAGGACTGCCGTTTCTGAAGAACTTTCAGCCGCCGGCAGGCAGCAAGTCCGTCGCGGAGCTGGCGGAGATCGTCGAAAGCGCGGGAAAGCCGTTCATCGTCAAAGGCATCATGACGCCAAAAGCCGCTTTGAAGGCACGGGATGCAGGCGCAGCGGCCATCGTAGTCTCCAACCACGGAGGCCGGGTTTTGGATCAGTGTCCCGCTACAGCTGAAGTATTGGAAGCCATCGCAGACGCGGTCAACGGCTCCATGAAGATCCTGGTGGACGGCGGTATTCGCGACGGCGTAGACGTATTTAAGGCTCTGGCGATGGGCGCGGACGGCGTCATCATGGCAAGACCTTTTGTCAACGCCGTGTATCAAGACGGCGCGGCAGGGGTGAAGGCTCTGGCGGAAACCATCAGCGGCCAACTGGCGGATACCATGGCTATGTGCGGCGCGTACAGCCTTGACGAGATCAGCCGGGATATGATATTCCGGGCGTAAATATGAATAGGGTATAAGCAGGGCTGCGGCCCGGACGGGGGATCGGTCCGGAACGCAGCCCTTCTCTGTAAAGTCCAATGCAGTCGGGTATGGGGTCAGGCCTGTGCCTTACACCAGCCTGTTCAGGTCGCCGCCGTCCAGCCAGCTCTGCAGGTTGGCCGCGCAGACGTCGATGACCCTTTGCCGGGTCTCCTTTGGCATCCAGGCGATGTGAGGGGTCAGGATGCAGTTCGGCAGGCCGATCAGCGGATGCGGGTCGAGAGGCGGCTCCTCTGCCAGAACGTCTACCGCGGCGGCGGCCAGCTTGCCGGAGCGCAGGGCGTCAGCCAGATCCCGCTCGTTGACGAGGGCGCCTCTGGCTGTGTTGATCAGCACGGCGCCGTCCTTCATGCCTTTGATGAACTCGGCGTTGATGAATCCGGTGTTTTCCGGCGTCAGCGGGCAGTGGAGGGTCAGAAAATCGGACTGCATGGCGGCCTCCCTGTCCCGGCTGTAGATGTTGACTTTCATGCCGAAGGCTTCTCCGATACGGGCGACACGCCTGCCGATGTTGCCGTAGCCGATGATGCCCAGGGATTTGCCGTCCAGCAGGGTCAGAGGTCCTTCGAGGAAGGTGAAATCCTTGGTCTCGTACCATTTGCCCTTCTGGACGCTTCGATCATAGCTGCCCACCAGGTTTGTCAGCTCCAGGATCAGGGCAAACGTATGCTGGGCGACGGCTTCCGTGGAATAGGCCGGCACGTTGCAGACCGCGATGCCCAGGTCCCCGGCCGCTTCAATGTCCACATTGTCGTAGCCGGTGGCGGTGACGCCGATAAATTTCAGCGTAGGGCAGCCTTCCATCACCTGGCGGGTAATGGGGCATTTGCTGACGAAAAAGCCGTCACAGCCGTCAATATGGGCCGGAATCTCCTGATCCTCCGTGCGATCATAGGGAATGAAATCGCAGATGTCCGTGAGCTGTTTCCAGGAGAGATCCCCCGGGTTGATAGAAAAAGCGTCTAAAATCGAAATTTTCATTGTTAATACAAGCTCCTTGTCACATAATAATATCTATAGTATAGCATAGATTTTTACGGGGATAAACCATTTTTCTTTGCGGTGAAACTTGCGGAAAAGCCCGGGAAATGGTATACTTAAATTTAACATATTTGTGTTTGGGGTATTTATGGGGATTTTTGAAACAGCCGCAATTGGAGCGGGACTGGCGATGGACGCGGTTGCCGTCTCCATGAGCAACGGCATGGCCTTTCGGGGCCTGACCAGAAAGGATTACATAGCGATGCCGTTTTTCTTCGGCATCTTTCAGGGCGTCATGCCCTTAGCCGGCTTTTACGCAGGGTCGCTTTTGGCCGGCGTGATCACCCGTTACAGCGGTATCGTCATATGCCTGATTCTCTCTTTGATCGGCGGCAATATGATACGGGAGGGGCTGCGGGCAGAGACGGCTGATACAGAGCAAAAGAGATTGACTCCCGGGGTCTTGCTGCTGCAGGCCGTAGCGACCAGCATCGACGCCTTTGCCGTAGGCGTAGGGTTTTGCGCCATGGGAGTGGAGATCCTGCCGGCGGTAAGCCTGATTACGGTGATCACAGGCCTTCTCGTGGCCTTTGCTCTTTTGATCGGACGGAGGTTCGGGGATGCTCTGGGAAGCAAAGCGGAGCTGACCGGAGGCCTGGTGCTGGTCATCATCGGGCTGAAAGCGCTGTAGGCCTGGGAAGCCTGCGGATTTGAAAAGGCACCGAACAGAGGATAAAACAGAAGTAAGGAAGGAACAGAGTATGGAAACCATCGTTGCGGCGTCCCGAAACGCCCATAAGATCGCAGAGATTGAAGCGATTACGAAAAAGTTCGGCATGGAGATCATCTCCCGCGATGACGCCGGCCTGCCGAAGACAGAGATCGAGGAAGACGGAGAGACCTTCGAAGAGAACTCCTTCAAGAAGGCCAGCGAGATCATGAAGCTGTGCGGCAAAGTGACCATCGCTGACGATTCCGGACTGATGGTGGACTATTTAGGCGGCGCGCCCGGCGTTTACTCTGCCAGGTTTGCCGGCGACGGCGCCTGCGACGACAAGAACAACCAGAAGCTGCTGAACCTGCTGGAGGGCGTACCGTATAAAGAACGGAGAGCAAAGTTCGTCTCCGTCATCACCATGGTATTTCCGGACGGAGAGACGCTGGTAGCCAGAGGCGAGTGCGCAGGACATATCATCGATACGCCTGTGGGCGAAAACGGGTTCGGATATGACCCGCTCTTTGTTCCGGACGGATTTCAGAGGACCTTTGCACAGCTGGAACCGGAGGAAAAAAACGCCGTCAGCCACAGGGCAAAGGCTTTGCTCCAGCTGGAAAAGCTGCTGAAAGAAAGGAACGCCTAAAAAATGAAGAGTAGATTTGGCAGGATGTTCGTGCTGGGCTTTAAGCAGATGCAGGACCCATATTACCAGGGCTTCGCGGCGCAGATGTCCTTCTACATCATGCTGTCTCTGGTGCCGACCTTCATCGTTCTGTCCAGCCTGCTGGGACTGCTGGATATTTCCACGGATTTCATCAACGACTGGATCGGTCAGTACGTAGCGCCCGCCATGGCGGAGACGCTGCAGGGACTCTTGCGGTACCGGTCGGCGACCACCTCCAACGTGGTCATGATCATCATGGCCCTCTGGGCCGCTTCCAGAGCGCAGTTTTCCATGATGCGGATCGCCAATTACACCTACTCGGGAGGCAGGACGACGGGAAATTTCTTCAAGGAGCGGCTCCGCTCCCTGAGAACCATGGCGATGACCATGTTCACCCTGGCTTTTGTCATCGTCATTCCGGTCTACGGTGAGATGATCCTGAAGCTGGTGTTTGGAAAGATCATCGAAGGCTCCCTTATCGACAGCCTCTGGACCTTTTTGCGCTGGCCTCTGGCGGGGGCGCTGTATTTTCTCATGGTGTCCTATAATTACTACGTGCTGCCTACGGAACGTATGAGGTTCCGCGAGATCGTACCCGGCAGCATCTTTGGCGCCATAGGCATGTTGGTGGTGACCATCGTGTACTCCAATTACGCCAACTATGTGGTGAATTACGATATCATATATGGATCTCTGGCCAGCATCGTGGCCCTGCTGATGTGGTTCTACTTCCTGTCGTGGGCGCTGTGCCTGGGGATTCTGTTCAATAAAGTCTGGAAGGATACAAAAGGCGGAGGTGAGATGTATGAATTCTGAAGGACGTATGAATTCTGAGATCGGAAGCGTCCTCTACGATTACGGCAGAGGGCTCTACGCCAACATTACCAACCGCTGCCCCTGCCGGTGCGAATTCTGTATCAGGAATATGACCGACGGACTGGGCAGCGCCGATTCGCTGTGGCTGAAGAGGGAGCCTGCGGTGGAAGAAGTGGTGGACATGTTGGCGGAATGGGATCTGTCCCTGTACGACGAGCTGGTCTTCTGTGGATATGGAGAACCGTTGGAACGGCTCGAGGATCTTCTGAAGATCGCCGGCTATGTGAAATCCCATACCCATCTTTCTGTCAGGATCAACACCAACGGATTGGCCGACCTGATTCATGGGAGGGAGACTGCCGGAGATTTGGCGGGCTTGATAGACTGTGTCAGCGTCAGCCTGAATCAGTGCGACGCTGAAAAATATAACGCGTTGTGCCATCCTAAGTTCGGCCTTGCGGCTTTTCCTGCCATTCTGCGGTATGCGCGGGATGTGCAGAACTATGTGCCTCATGTGGCTGTGTCCGTGGTAGGCGTCATACCTGAGGCGGATATCGCCTCGTGCCGAAAGATCGCGGAGGAGCTGGGGCTTACGCTGCGGGTGAGATAGGAGGGCCGAAGGAGAAGTATTGATGAGGACGAGAAAAAAGTACAAAATGAAACCGCGCTTCTTTCTTGTGGTAGCGGTAATTCTGTGCCTGCTTTTGGCCGGCGTGACCCTTTTGCTGCGAGGCTGCGGCGGCGGGGACGACAACCAGATGCAGATCGATATCCTGCGGACGCAGCAGCTGCAGGGGAAAAAGATGATGACGGCCGCCAGGATCTACATCAGCAACAAGGACCTGCATTACGATGACAGTTACTATGCGGGAGGCTATCCTCCTGACGATGTCGGCGTGTGTACGGACGTGGTATGGAAGGCCATGGAGGCTGCAGGCGTCAACATCAAAGACCTGGTGTCAGAGGATATCAGTGAGCATTTCAAAGCCTATGACGACCTGATTTCCGTACAGGACCCGAATATAGATTTCCGTCTGGTGCCGCAGCTGGAGCGGTTCCTGGAGCGCAACGCCATCGTGCTGACCACCGATGTGGACGATGTTCTGGCATGGCAGCCGGGGGATATCGTGACCTTTGAATCCAGCCATGTGGCTGTGGTCTCGCGGCTGCACAACGTCTGGGGCAGACCGTACCTCATTCAGCACGGGAAAGATCCCGCGGCGGAGGAGGATCGGATTTTTGCCTCTGACGGCATGAAGATATCCGGCCATTTCCGTTGGAATCTGGCCAGCGGCAAGGCGATCAAAGTGAACCAGGCAGAGGCGGATCGCGAAGGAAACGCAGAAGAGTAGAAGGAAGAGAGGATGAACGAGATTGATGAAAAAAGTATTGATTATTTTGAATCCCTGCGCAGGTACCAAGCAGGCGAACAAATTCTTTGTAGAGATCATTCAGGCGTTTTGCGAGGCCGGTTTTGAGCCGGTGGTCAGGACCACCCTGAGGGCGGGCGACGGTACGGCTATCGCGAGAGAAAGCGCGCCCCGCTTTGATCTGGTGGTCTGCATTGGCGGAGACGGCACCTTTAACGAGGTAATCGCCGGTGTGCTGGAATCCGGCGCGCAGACACCGATCGGTTATATCCCGGCGGGCAGCACCAACGATTTTGCCGGCAGCATCGGGCTATCCAAGGACGTGGTGCAGGCTGCCGAAGATATCGCCCACGGCAGGGCGAGAACGCTGGATGTAGGGTGCTTTAACGGCCGGTATTTCTCCTATGTGGCTTCCTTCGGCGCCTTTACCCAGGCGTCCTATGAGGCGCCCCAGTCCATCAAGAATATGCTGGGCCACATGGCCTACATCTTGGAGGGTATCAAGGATATCCCTTCCATCAGGCCGATGAAGGTCTGGTTGAAGACGGAGCAGGGCGTTTACGGCGGTGAGTATATCTTTGGTGCCGTATGCAATTCTACCTCGGTGGGCGGCATTCTGACCCTGTCCGACGACCTGGTGGACATGAACGACGGCAAGTTCGAAGTGCTGCTGATCAAGTCGCCGTCCAACATTCTGGAGCTGAACCAGATCTTGCTGGCTCTGACCACGCAGAACTTTCATTCTCCGATGATCTCCTTCTTTAGCAGCAGCAGGCTGGAGATCACGGCCGACCCGGATATGCCATGGACGCTGGACGGCGAATATCAGGAAGGCAGTGAAACCATTGTCATAGAGAACATACGAGACGCCATCCGGCTGATGACGGCGGAGGGCTGACCGTGACAGGTTTCCTGTGCCTGCCGGACGCGCTGATCTGCCTGTCCACCTGCTTCGTAAAACAGTACGCTGTGCGGGACGTGACGGTATTGGCGGTGGGCGTTGTGATTTTTATTCATAAATAAGAAAAAATATAAATGTGAAGACGAGAATTTCTTAAGAAATCTTAAGAAATCTTAAATCGCCGTAATCGTTGAAAAATCAATGGTTACGGCGATTTTGATTTGTGAAAGTTATGTGAAGAATTGGAGGTTTTATTGACTTTTGCGTGTATATAAAGTATCATAATACCTGTGAGACAATTGAAAAACATGAAAAGGAAGATAGTATTATGACAAATCCAATGACGAGAGTCAATACTAAAATCAAAAGGGTGTTTAAAACAACTGCCTCAGTTATTCTGATCGCCGCGATGGCTTTCACCATGGGCTTTGGTTCCGGCAATGCCGCATATGCTGCAGAAGCTGAAGAACAGAGTGAAGTCTGGGCGATTACTATTGGAGATGAAGAAATTTTATACGTTGATTCTGAAGAAGCCGGGGAACAGGTAATAGAGGGGCTCAAAAACTGTTATCTGTCCGAAGGGTCCACTGTCATAGACGTACAGTTCGATCCTGAGATCCAGGTGAAGCAGATATTCGAGGAAGCCGAAGGTGAGTTTGCGGCGCAGAGCAGGACCCTCTCTGAAGTGGAGGAAGCGGTGGCCCAGCTCAGCGAAGGCAGAGACGAGTATTATGTGTATAAGACGGAAGAGGGTGAA
>CAZGED010000032.1:5676-12982 GCA_964525085.1 uncultured Senimuribacter sp. | reverse complement strand
CAGAAATTTGAGAGAACCAAGCCGCATATCAATATCGGAACCATCGGTCACGTAGACCATGGTAAGACAACTCTGACTGCAGCAATCACAACCACTCTGTATCAGAGATACGGACTTGGCGAGAAGGTAGAATTCGACCAGATCGACAAAGCACCGGAAGAAAAAGAAAGAGGAATCACCATCTCAACCGCACACGTTGAGTATGAAACACCAAACAGACACTATGCGCACGTAGACTGCCCGGGCCACGCTGACTATGTAAAGAACATGATCACCGGCGCTGCGCAGATGGACGGCGCGATCCTGGTCGTAGCAGCGACAGACGGACCGATGCCTCAGACCAGAGAGCACATTCTGCTGTCCAGACAGGTAGGCGTACCTTACATCATCGTATTCCTGAACAAGTGCGATATGGTAGATGACGAGGAACTGCTGGACCTGGTAGAAATGGAAGTCAGAGAACTGCTGGACGAGTATGAATTCCCAGGAGACGACACGCCGATCATCAGAGGATCCGCGCTGTGCGCACTGGAAGATCCTGCAGGCCCGTGGGGCGACAAGATCGTAGAACTGATGGATGCGGTAGACAGTTACATTCCGGAACCGGACAGAGACAACGATAAGCCGTTCCTGATGCCGGTAGAAGACGTATTCTCCATTACCGGACGCGGCACCGTAGCGACCGGAAGAGTCGAGAGAGGCGTACTGAAGGTAAGTGAAGAGGTAGAGATCGTAGGACTGACGGAAGAGAAGAGAACCGTCGTCGTAACCGGACTGGAAATGTTCAGAAAGGTATTAGACCAGGCAGAGACCGGCGACAACATCGGCGCACTGCTGAGAGGCGTACAGAGAAACGAGATCGAAAGAGGACAGGTACTGGCGAAGCCGGGAACCATCCATCCGCACACCAAGTTCAAGGGTCAGGTATACGTCCTGAAGAAGGAAGAAGGCGGCAGACATACCCCGTTCTTTAACGGATACAGACCGCAGTTCTACTTCAGAACCACAGACGTAACGGGAGACCTGAAGCTGCCGGAAGGCACAGAGATGTGCATGCCTGGAGATAACGTAGTCATGGAGATCGACCTGATCACACCGATCGCGATCGAAGAAGGACTGAGATTCGCAATCAGAGAAGGCGGCAGAACCGTAGGTTCCGGCGTTGTAACGGAGATCATCGAATAATCACCGCTTCGATAACTTGTTTCCTAGCTGTGAACGAAAAATCCGGTGTAATTACAGGGAGACCTAGCCCAATATGGCAAGCATCACAGGGACGCGAAAGCGTCCCTGTTTTGATGCACAGGCGGATTGTTGGCAGGTCCCCCGCCAGGCTTTCCTGCGAGAGCGAGCCGAAGGCGAAGCTCGAGCGGAAGGACTCTGCGGCGGCTCGCAGAATTAGCCCGCGGCGATGGCCGCCGATGGGGGCGATCGCCGCGGAAATGGTTGCCGTGAGAACTATTGCAGCGGAGTTGATTGCCGCAGGAATGGTTGTCGAGGGGGCTATCACAGCGAAAAATGACCGCAATACCGCAATTCTGAGGGGATGCAGTCATTTTTCGGCGGCTTGCATTGGGGAATCTGACTGCAAAGGAGCGAAATCGAATCGTTGCAGTCAAAACAGCCATGGCGTAACCGGGAAAAATCATCTGAAGTAAAGGAAATCTGACTGCAGGTTCCAGGAAATCTACAGTTGCGGTCAAAAATCAATGCCTGATGATGGCGAAACTGACTGCATGTAGGCTAAAATGAGGCGTTGCAGTCAGATGTCACAGTTTGGCAAAGTAAAAAATGACTGCACAGGGTTGATAAGCCGCAGTTGCAGTCATTTGTCCTTGGAAAAGGAACGGCAAAATGAATCTGCGGTGATGTGGCATCAGAACTGCAGCGGGGCCCTTCCTGCTCTACCGGGGCGGCAAGCGATATGCTGCGATATGGGCGGGCAATTTCTAAATTTTTCTTCAGAACTATCGACAAAGAACGCCTTTGTATAGTAAAATACAGGTAGTCTTAGAAAAATTTGAAGAGGATACGTACATGAGGAGCGACAGACATAAAAAATCAGATAATCACAGAGAAGGCGGCTTTTATACGTTCACCAGGTTTTGGGCAGTGCTCTACCTGCTGGTGTCAGCCGCCTTTCTCAGCGTTATCATCTACATGAATCTTTTGCCGGTGAAATATCTCTGCATAGGTGGAGGTGCGGTGGCGCTGCTCCTTTTGCTCTTGTTTCCGGCGCTGTTTTTTCGGAATTTTAAACGATCCAGGAAGATCCTCTGTCTGATCCTGTCCCTGCTGGTGATGGCGGCCTACGGTTTGGGCATCAGCTACGCCATGGGGACGATGGACTTTCTCAACAAGGTCACTGACAGACCGGCTGTGGAAACGGTGGAGTTCGACGTGGTCGTCAGGGCGGACAGCCCTTACGCGGACGGAGAGGCCATCAAAGGAAAGACGGTCCAGACCTGCATCGACACGGACAAGATGTATTCCGCCGCCAAAAATCAGCTGCAGGACGAGCTAGGCGTGGAATACGAGATGATAGAAGGGCTGGAACTGCTGGCGGACGGACTGCTGGACGGCACCTACGAGATCATGTTTATCAGCGAGGCCAACTACAATTCCCTGTGCGCGGGCCGGGAGACCTTCAGCCAGGATGCCAAGGTCATCTATCAGGTAAAGGTGGAAAAGGAGCGGACTGAGATCGCCAAATCCGTGGACGTGACCAAGGATCCGTTCAACGTCTATATCAGCGGACTGGACACGGAAGGAACCATCGATACAGAGGCGCGCTCCGACGTGAATATGATCGTAACCGTAAATCCTCAGACCCACAGGATTCTTTTGACTTCCCTGCCGAGAGACGCGTATATCGATCTGAAATCGGTCGAGGCCAAGGACAAGCTGACCCACACCGGCCTGTTCGGCATCGAAGAGACCGTGGGCGTGGCGGAGGATCTGCTGGGCATCGATATCAATTATTATGGAAAGGTCAACTATACTACGGTGACAAAGCTGGTGGACGCCATCGGCGGCATCGACGTGGTGTCTGATTATACCTTTGACACCCACGGCATGGGGGTCTACTACATCTTTTACGAGGGAGAGAACCATCTGGACGGCTCCCGGGCGCTGGCCTTCGCCAGGGAGCGGAAATCCTTCTCTGACGGGGACCTGCAGCGAAACAGAAACCAGCAGCTGGTACTGGAAGGCATACTGAAGAAAACCCTGAGCAGCACCACCATCCTGACCAAATACACTTCGATCCTCAACGCCGTAGAGGATAGCGTGGAGTTGAACCTGTCGCCGGAAGATATTCAGCGGCTGGTCAAGATGCAGCTTGACACCATGCCGTCTTGGACCATCGAGCGGCAGAGCATCATCGGAACACCGGACGCGGACGTGTGCTATTCAGAAGGAAACCAGGTCAGGTCCATCGTCCTTCTGGATCAGGAGAGCATGATCCAGGCCCTGGATCAGATCGTAGAGGTCATGGAGGACGACGGCAGCGGCGGCGAGTAGAGAAGAGCAAAGGGGTCAAAGCGGTCAAAGCAGCAAAACGAGAAAAACGGCTAAAATGGTAAAATAATCAACGGAATTTCAAAAAAATATTGACATTGACTTTCGGTTGAGGTACACTTAATAGGCAACTTTATGATTATTCGTAACAGAGCTGGAATACTCCGGCTCTGAATTTTGAGTTAAAACGGAGGGCAATCAGATGAGAGTAAAAGTTACCTTAGCGTGCACAGAGTGCAAGCAGAGAAACTACAATACGATGAAGAACAAGAAAAACGATCCGGATCGTATTGAACTGAAAAAATATTGCAGATTCTGCAAGAAAGAGACTCTTCACAAAGAGACAAAATAAGGAGAGAAGATCATGGCAAATAAAGACCAGGCAAAGAAAGCTGCCGCTAAGGCCAAAAAAGGCGGCGGTGCCAAGGAATATTTCAAGGGCATCAAGCTTGAAATGAGCAAGGTCGTGTGGCCTACAAAGAAAGAACTGGCTTCTTTTACAGCAGTCGTCATTGCAACTTGCGCTGTTTTCGCGCTGGCCTTCTGGCTCATCGATACAGGAGTTCTGGCCGCACTGAGAGCGGTGCTGGGCGACAAATTAAACTAGTTTAGAAGAAGGTACGGAACATGTCTGAATTTGAAAACAATAACACAGCTTCCCCGCTGCTGGGAGAAGGCGTGCGAGGCGACGGCCAGGCCAAATGGTATGTGGTGCATACCTATTCGGGTCACGAAAACAAAGTAAAAGTGAATATCGAAAAGATGGTGGAAAACCGTGGAATGCAGGATTTGATTTTGGACATCATCGTGCCGACAGAAGACAGAGTTGAGATCAAAGACGGTCAGCGTAAGATAAAGACCAGGAAGATGTTTCCGGGTTATGTAATTATAAAGATGATTGTTACCAATGAATCCTGGTACCTGGTGAGAAACACCCAGGGCGTGACGGGATTTGTAGGTCATGGCTCCGACCCTATTCCTCTTACGGACGAAGAAGTCGCACGGATGGGAATAGAAAAAATTTGCATCGATCTGGATGTGGAAGTGGGAGACACGGTGTGTGTCATCAGCGGACCTTTTGAAAGCTTCATGGGTGAAGTGATGGAGATCAGCCACGAGAAACAGGTACTGACAGTCAAAGTTTCCATGTTCGGTAGAGATACGCCGGTTGAACTCGAGTTCGGCCAGGTAGATAAACTATAGCGAGGCTATAAGAAAGGAGAAAGAAGATGGCTAAGAAAGTTGACGGTTATATCAAACTTCAGATAGCAGCCGGTAATGCAACGCCAGCACCTCCGGTAGGTCCTGCGCTTGGTCAGAAGGGTGTCAACATCATGGACTTCTGTAAGCAGTTCAATGCGAGAACCCAGGATCAGCCGGGCATGATCATTCCGGTTGTGATCACGGTATATGCTGACAGATCTTTCACATTCGTAACAAAGACTCCGCCGGCAGCCGTTCTGCTGAAAAAGGCCGCAGGCCTGGACGCAGCGTCTGGAGAACCAAACAAGAAAAAGGTTGCTACCCTGACCTATGCGCAGGTAGAAGAAATCGCCAAGACAAAGATGCCGGATCTGAACGCAGCTACACTTGAAGCAGCTACAGATATGATCAAGGGAACTGCGAGAAGCATGGGTATCGTTGTTGAAGACTAATGAATTGGGAGACCACGGCTTGTGAGAGAAAAGACAAGTCACTGCAAAGTTTTTTTCACAAAGAGTGGAGCGCAGCAGATGCGCGGCGCGGAGCTCCGGCGGAAAAGACGGGCAGAGGTCGTTAACACCACGAGGAGGTAAAGTAACATGCCAAAGAGAGGCAAATCTTACAAAGAAGCAGCCGCCAAGTTTGACAAGGCGCAGTTGCACGAAGTAACAGAAGCTATGAAATTAGCCTGTGAAACTTCAAGAGCAAAATTTGATGAGACCATCGAAGCTCATATCAAGCTGGGCGTAGATGGAAGACACGCTGACCAGCAGGTCAGAGGCGCAATCGTGCTTCCGAACGGAACTGGTAAAAGCGTAAAGGTTCTGGTATTCGCTAAGGGACCTAAGGCAGAAGAGGCTGAAAAGGCTGGCGCTGACTATGTTGGAGCTGAAGAGCTGGCAGACAGAATCCGGACCGAAAACTGGTTCGACTTCGACGCTGTCGTAGCGACTCCTGACATGATGGGCGTTGTAGGCCGTCTCGGTAAGCTGCTGGGACCTAAGGGCCTGATGCCGAACCCTAAGTCCGGTACCGTAACGATGGATCTGGAAAAAGCTCTGGCCGACATCAAAGCCGGTAAAGTTGAATATCGTCTGGATAAGCAGAACATCATTCACACACCGATCGGCAAGGCGTCCTTCGGTCCGGAAAAGCTGGAAGAAAACTTCAGAGCGTTGATGGAAGCGATCATCAAGGCGAAACCGGCTACTGCAAAAGGCCAGTACCTGAGAAGCGTCACCGTGGCAGCGACCATGGGCCCTGGCGTAAAGGTTAATCCGGCACTGATCGGTTAATCGACAACTTAATTTAGAGAGTTAACCGTAGACAGCGGGTGTCATAAGACTTAATTTCCCGCCGAGGTACAATATATAGATATTGACCCTGTCTGCGCGGCAGGGTTATTTTATTATTGCGTACCAGATTCGTAAGCCGCCCGGCGGCTTACAGAAAGGAGATAGATTTAATGTCAGTAGAAGCAAAACAGCAGAAACAAGTCATCATCGACGAGATAAAAGCAAAACTGGAACATGCACAGTCCGCAGTGGTCATCGACTACATGGGAATCAACGTAGCAGAAGCAGACGCTATGAGAAAAAAGCTCCGCGAAGCTAACGTAGACTACACCGTTTACAAGAACACTCTGATCAAGAGAGCCATCGAGGGAACCGATTACGCACCGCTGGCAGAGGTTCTCGACGGACCGAGCGCAATCGCTATTAGCAGCGAAGACGCTACAGCCCCGGCAAGAACGCTCAATGAGGTCATCAAACAGTACAAGAAGATGGAGTTCAAAGCAGGTGTTGTAGAAGGCACTTACTATGACAAGGCCGGCATCGAACAGATCGCTGAGATCCCATCCAGAGATGTCCTCATCGCCAAGTTCATGGGCAGCATCCAGTCCCCTGTCAGCAAGTTCGTCAGAACGCTGGCAGCGATTGCAGACGAAAAGGCAGAGGCTTAAGTGCTTGTCTTTTTCGCCCACAGCTGTGAATGAAAAATCCGGCGCCATATGGTTGGCGCAGCATATCGATTGAAACGAAATAAAAATAAAGGAGAAAAGAAAATGAATAAAGAACAGATCATTGAAGCGATCAAAGCGATGTCCGTTTTAGAGTTAAACGAGTTAGTGAAAGCATGCGAAGAAGAGTTTGGCGTATCTGCGGCAGCTCCGGTAGCCGTTGCAGGCGCAGCAGCAGGTCCTGCTGAAGAAGAGCAGACTGAGTTCGACGTCATTCTGGCAGAAGTCGGTGCTGAGAAGATCAAGGTTATCAAGGCTGTAAGAGAGATCACCGGTCTGGGCCTGAAGGAAGCAAAGGCTGTTGTAGACGGCGCTCCTTCCCCGGTTAAGGAAGGCGTTGACAAGGCGGAAGCTGAAACCATCAAAGCTCAGCTGGAAGAAGTTGGGGCTAAGGTTGAACTGAAATAGTTTATATTTTATAGTGAACCTGAAGAGGCTTGCTGCATTAAAGTTTTCAAGTGCGGCAAGCCTCTTTTTTGAGTGTATTTCTTTCAACCCGAGGTCATATCTTTTTTTGAAAACATTTTCTTTTTACAAATAGATGTTCCTGTCAGAAAACATCAT
>CAZGED010000032.1:0-5576 GCA_964525085.1 uncultured Senimuribacter sp. | reverse complement strand
TTTTTTTGAAAACATTTTCTTTTTACAAATAGATGTTCCTGTCAGAAAACATCATGCCGGAACAGATAACGGAAGATAACCCTAACAGCAACGCCTTTTGTCCTTACCGGCATTGCATTTGAAAAGAATGGCTCCAAGGTATAATTCTTTATTCATAAATCCTGTGGGGAAATTCTGAAAATGAAGAAAGTATGTGTTGACAATTAGCGATGTGCATGATACTATAGAGAAAAGAAAAAATATTCAAAAAATATAGCACATTATTCGGTTGTTCAAGCACTATTAGGTAAATGAGAGAGTGTGTGGTTTTATGAGGGTAAAAAAAATAAGAAAAGGAAACCAATTAAGAATGCAAACTATGTTTTACGAAAGAAAACATTAATGAAAAAGAGTACACTATGCTGAGTATTGATTACCTGTATAATTTGGATGAGTTCATTCTCGGCTTTTGGAGCAACAGTGGGAACTGTTGTCGACGAGAAAGAGGGCATCTTCACGCGTGCCACACCACTCAATCTTGATAAGGCTCAAGTCTCTAGCGATTTGGATCTTTTCGACTGCGCAGGAATCCCCGCTGATGGTTTGTCAATCTCTCGCAAAGGAAATGATGGACTTATTATATATGAGTACAAAGTTGAAAATTATATTTCTTCGCTTGTTACAGTAGAAGAATTGGAGAATGGAGCTTTAAAGTTTATTTTTTCTGAAGATGGAGTAGAAAACGAACTGGTTCTTACAACGGATAACCGAATTTTCTTGGACGGACGGGAAGTTACATACACTGCGCAAGATCCTTTGCTGATGGCCGAGGCTGATATCACCCCATACAGTTATTCCACGCAGCAGTCATTAAGTCCACTGTCAGGAAAGAAAAGCGACTACAATATATTTGTAAAAGACTACACTGTAAATAACATCAGTTTAGCCGGACAGGTGCTATCGAGCATAGGTATTGGAACTCTGACGACGATTATTTCCGCTGCAGCGAGTTCGATGGGAGTTGCATTATATGCAACAGTAGTTGCTGCAGGTGCGTCAGCATTGGTATCTTTAGCAAAGTCAAATCCTACCTATGATGGTTCATGGGCATCTTGCCTGGTCAATAAATATGCGAAGAGCGGAAATACCTCTTACAGCAGCTATTACATGTATAAGGTGAATTTTTATACAAAAAAGAACTGCACCGGTGGAAAAAGCTGTCATGAATATTATGAATACAGGTATTTTTGGTAAATGAAAGGAAATAGAATGGTCTGTCCGTATTGTGGGGAAGAAATGGATAAGGGGTTTTTGTTTTCACGTGGCCCTATTGCTTTTTCAAAGGAAAGAGAAACTCTCTGGCTTATTGGAAAGAAGGTTGTCACAATCGGAAGTCTTTGGAAAGATAGTGAGAATGTGCGGCAATGTGTATGGTGCAAAAATTGTAACATTTTCATCTTCAAATATGAAAAGGTAAAGAAAAAGGAATGAGTATAGACAAAGCTGAAGTTGAAACAATGAAACCTCGGCTGGGAGAAGTTGGAACTAAGATGAACTGAAATAGCTCTCGCCAGGCGCAAAACCGATAGAAAACTGATAGGAAAAACACGGGGTTGCCGCGTTAACGAAAAAAGAATCGTTAGGGCGGCAACCCCTGTTTTTTGCGGCGTTTTTTCATGGGAGAGGTTTGTGGGTGACCCGCTCTGCCCACCGGCTTACCGACTCGTTCGCTTGCCACCCTTGCATGGGTTCTTCCAGACGGAGGGAATGATGGCTTCGATGATCTGGGCGATTTTTTCTTCCGTTTCCGCACAGCCCTGCTCCACCCAGCGCTTTAAAATCATGGTGAAGCCGGCCTGAAACCCGACGAAGTAGAACATCATTTCACTTTTGGAAGTGATACCGGTCTTTATACAGAGAGGCTTGATGATCTGCTCCCACAGAGGATCAAACCCCTGCCTCAGAGGGAAATCCCGCCTGGCCTTCAAGGCCACCTGGTAAAAATCCCTGTGTTCCCGAATGAACTTCAGGAATATGATGAAGGATTCCTGAGAAAGAGGCACCACCTCTCCGGGAAATCGTCTCCAATATTCCGACACAAATCGGAAGATTGATGGTTGTTAAAAGAATTTTACCACGTTAAAATAGATACGGCAACACAAATCCACCGGCAAATCATTTGCCGCGGAAGGGAGAGACAGTATATAATGAAACAGATTACAATTGATGACAAGAGAAGAACGCTGATCTTCGTCAACCTGGTCGTATCCGGCGTCGCAACATCCGTACTGGCCACGGCCATGACTACGGCGCTGCCCAACGTGGTGGCCTACTTTGGCGTCAGCACCGCCATCGGGCAGTGGGTTACCAGCGGGTATTCCCTTGCCATGGGCGTGGTCGTGCCGCTGACCGCCTTTTTGATCACGCGGTTTCCTACCAAAAAACTGTACATGGCGGGAATCGGCTGCTTTTTGATCGGCGTTTTGATCAGCATTTTCAGCAGAAACTTCAGCTTCATGATGCTGGGAAGAGTTCTGCAGGCCTGCGGAAACGGCGTTTTGATGTCTGCGGCGCAGGTCATCATTCTGACCATCTATCCCGCGGAGAAAAAGGGCGCCATGATGGGCACCTACGGATTGGCGGCCACTGCCGCGCCGATCATCGCGCCGACCGTGGCCGGACTGATGATCGACGCCTTCGGCTGGAAATCCATTTTTTACGTGGTTCTGGTCATCATGGCCATATCCTTTGTTCTGTGCAGCGCGGTATTTGAGAATGTGCTGGAAGTGCAGAAGAAAAAATTTGACGTGATTTCCTTTGTGGAGAGCATCCTTGCCTTTGGCGGGGTCACCCTGGGCGTGGGAAACCTGAGCAGCTTCGGACTGGTCAGCGTGCAGGCGGGACTGCCCCTGCTGATCGGCATTGTGGTCAGCGCTCTCTTCGTCATCCGCCAGTGCGGACTGGAAAAGCCGTTCCTGGACGTGAAGATCCTGCGCAGCCGGAATTACGCGGTCAGCGTGGTCTCCAGCATGCTGCTGTATCTGGTGATGATGGGCTCTTCGGTTATGATGCCGCTGTACGTGCAGAGCGTCATGGGATATTCGGCGGTGGTGTCCGGCCTAGTCACGCTGCCCGGTTCTCTGGCCACCGCCCTGGTCAGCCCTTTCGCGGGCAGATTGTATGACAAAACGGGGATCAAAAAGATTTTTATCGTCGGTTCCGCAGCGCTGATCGTCAGCAATATCGGCATGTTCTCTATTCAGCAGGATACGTCCCTGCTCGTCGCGGCCGGGCTCAACGTGATCCGGAATCTTGCCATCGGCAGTCTGATGATGCCCCTGCTGACCTGGGGCACCAGCAATGTGAGCCCGCAGAAGGTGGCGGACGCGTCTTCGCTGCTGACCTCTTTGCGCACCGTTGCCGGTTCCATCGGCTCGGCGGTGTTTGTCGGGATCATGACTATGGTCGGCGACAGGTCCGCGGCGGCCTACGGGGATGGCGCGCTGATGCATGGAATGAACGTATCCTTCCTGTGGATGGCAGCCGGCGCGGCGGTCCTTCTGCTGATTTCTGTTTTCATGGTGAAGGACGGACGCGGATCAAAGGACGGACGCGGCCCAAAGGACAGCGCGGATCAAAGGGAGGATCTGCGGTGAAGCGCCAGGGCAGAGCGCTGAGCAAATTTGAACGTGAAAAGACAAAAGACAAAAACGGAACAGGCCGTGAACTTTTGCTGCTCCCGCTTTCAGAGGCGGGAGCAACTGGTTTGTTTTTGATGTATAGAACGCGGACAACGGTCAATGATCATATCGAGGCGGACTGTCCCCTGAGGCGGGCCGTTGCTTTCTGAGAGGAGCGGGGCCAAAGGGAATGGCTGAGGAACAAGAGAAAAAACCAAAAAACAAAAAGCAAATATTTCCATAATTGCTTGACAATTTGACAAGTTTATGGTATCATAGTAGACTGCCATGCAAATGTAAACTGTGAAATATAAGGAGTGATAAACATGCCAAAACCTATCCAAGTAGGTAGAAAAGAACGTATGACTTTCTCTAAAATCAATGAAGTCGGTGCCATGCCGAACCTGATTGAGATTCAGACTAGTTCTTACGACTGGTTCATCAAAGAAGGTCTGCGGGAAGTCTTTGACGACATCTCCCCGATCAGAGATTATGCGGACAATCTCATTTTAGAATTCATTGATTACTCCCTGAACGATCCTCCGAAGTACGAACAGGAGGAGTGCAAGGAGAGAGATGTGACATACGCAGCTCCACTGAAAGTCAGAGTACGACTTGTAAACAAGGAAACAGGCGAAGTGAAGGAACAGGAAGTCTTCATGGGCGATTTCCCTTTGATGACAGAGAAAGGAACCTTCATTTACAACGGCGCGGAACGTGTCATTGTAACCCAGCTGGTTCGTTCCCCCGGACCTTACTACAGCGTAGAAACAGATAAGTCCAACAATAAACTGTATTCCACGCAGATCATTCCGAACCGCGGTGCATGGCTGGAATATGAGACTGACTCCAACGAGATCATCTCTGTCAGAGTGGACCGCACCAGAAAACAGCCGCTGACCACCCTTCTGCGTGCGCTGGGTATCGCGTCCGACAAGGAGATCATCGACATCTTCGGTGAAGACAGCAGACTGCTGAAAACCCTGGAGAAAGATACGACCAACGACTACGAAAGTGGTCTGAAAGAGATATACAAGAAGCTGAGACCGGGCGAGCCACCGACCGTGGACAGCGCGAAATCTCTGCTGAATTCGTTGTTTTTTGACGCCAAGCGTTATGACCTGGCAAAGGTTGGACGGTACAAGTACAACAAAAAGCTGGGCCTGGCCAACAGACTGGCCGAAGCTGTAGCCGCCGAGGACGTGATCGATCCGAATACCGGCGAGATCCTGGCCGAGGCAGGCCAGAAGATCAGCAGAGCCCTGGCTATGCAGATCGAAGACGCGGGCGTGGAATTTGTTATGGCATACGCGAAGGACGATGAGACCGTCACCACCAAGGTGATCGGCAACCGTTTCGTCAAACTGGCAAACTATGTGGACTTTGACCTGACCGGCCTGAAGGTGGCAGACAAGGTATTTTATCCTGTGCTGATGGAAATCCTGGAGCAGTGCGAGGGAGAAGACCAGCTGAAGGAGACTCTGGTTGCCAGAAGAAACGACCTGTCTCCCAAGCATATCATCATGGAGGATATCATCGCCTCCGTCAGCTACATTCTGAACCTGAACCACGGCATCGGCAACACGGACGACATCGACCATCTGGGCAACAGAAGACTGCGTACCGTAGGAGAGTTGCTGCAGAACCAGTTCCGCATCGGTCTGGCCAGAATGGAGAGAGTGGTCAAAGAGAGAATGACCATTCAGGATATCGAGGTGACTACGCCGCAGGCTTTGATGAACATCAGACCGGTTACGGCAGCGATCAAGGAGTTCTTCGGAAGTTCCCAGCTGTCCCAGTTCATGGACCAGAACAATCCGTTGGCTGAGCTGACCCATAAGAGAAGACTCTCCGCCCTGGGTCCTGGCGGCCTTTCCAGAGAAAGAGCCGGTTTCGAGGTGCGAGATGTACACCACT
>CAZGED010000031.1:0-13171 GCA_964525085.1 uncultured Senimuribacter sp. | reverse complement strand
CACCGACCTTCCGGGTATGAACCGGACGCTCTAGCCAACTAAGCTACACCGCCACGCGATTTGCTTGATCGTTTCAAATCACTGCAAGAAGTATATTACCAGAACGCGACAGCTTTGTCAACAACTTTTTCAAACTTTTTTCGATTTGTCTGCTTGGTGAAACCTGGCCCGTATCTGGTCCATCACCCGGTTCAGCGCCTCATTCTCCGGCAACGATCACAGCTTTTCCTCCAGATTCCAACGCGTCAGTATGGTATGCACCTTGTCTGGCTTTGACAGCTCTCCCGCCATCTTTGCCAGCAGCTTGTTTGCGCCTACGCCGACATTGACGGTAAACCCCAGCTTATCTCGTATCCGGTCTTTGATCTCTAAGGCGCCCTTCTCCGCCGGGCCATACCGTTCCTCGCAGGATGAAAAATCGACAAAGCACGCGTTGACGCTGTACCGCTGGATCAAAGGAGAATACTCATGCAAAACATCATACATAGCGTCGCTGCAGGCCAGGTACAGATCATAATCCGGCAGAAACACCAAAAGCCCCGGGCATCTCTGGCGCACCTCAAAGAGTTTCTCCCCTGTTCCGATCTTATACGCCTAGGCAGGAATGGACTTTGCCAGAATGATGCCGTGCCGGTTCTCCGGAGCTCCCGCGATGACCGCCGGTACAGTCCGAAGGTCCAAAAGAGATCCCTTTGTATGAGCCGATGCTTGCAAAAAAGACAATTCCCGCGGTACCCTTCCCCGCGGCGCGCAATTTTCCGGCCAAACTTTGTCCGCCGCCCGCCAAAAGTAATCGATCAAAATTTTGACAGCAAAAACGCAGCGGCGGCCTGGCGTGCCACGCCCTGAAGAGCCACAATCTGACGAACCATACCCGGGAAAGCATTCGGGCAGAACGCGATTCACCACAGTCCGCACGATGATGTACGTGGAATCATGCAAAGCGGAATCATGCTGAGTGAAATGGCGTTGAGTGAAATGGCGTTGAGTGAAATGACGCTGAGTGAAATGGTGCTGAGTGAAATGACGCTGAGTGAAATGGTGCTGACAGATTCGGAGAAAAATCCGTTTTTTGTCAGCATTACGGCTCATAAAAGCCGAAAAAGCACAATTGAGAGCCATAAAATATGACAAAACTGACAGATACCAAAGGATTTGTCAATTTTGTCAGCGTTTTGCAAGATTTTGCTGACAAAGCTGACAAAAATCCGAAATATTGTCACCTTTGTCAGTACCCGTGCCCCTCTGCCGCCAGACGGAAATCCGTTTCCTTCACAATGAAGCTGAGAAAGTCTCATGCTCCCCAGATGTTTTCTATAAGCATACTTTATTTCCAATCTCTGTCAGCAATTGTTGTTATCGATCTTCTCATAAATACACCGGTATCTCCTGATCCAGCGCTAGACTGTCCGTCCACACGCGGCAATCCCATGCCATAACGCAGACGCCCTTCTTTGACGCCTCCCGCAACGCGTCGCCGAAGGCCTGATGGGTCCGGTCGTTAGGTTCAAACCGACGCACGCCCTTCATCTGTATGACGAACAGGACGTAGGCCCGGTAGCCCTGAGACACAGCCGCCGCCAGCTCCTTCACATGCTTGATGCCACGCTCCGTAGGCGCGTCGGGGAATCTGGCGGTGCCGCCCTCTTCTAGGGTCACGCCTTTGACCTCCAGCCAGCCGCTCTGGCCGTCCTGATCCTCTATATAAAAATCAAAACGGGATCCGCCGTAGGCCTTCTCCCGCCGGACTGCCGCCAGCGGTCCCATGCCCGGCAGTTGTAGCGCGCCCGACAAAAGGGCCTCTTCACAGACTTTGTTCGGCGCCTGGGAGTCCATGTTGATCAAAAGGTCTCCTTTCCGAACCCCGATCAAAGAGTACCGTAGCTTGCGGCTCCCCATGCGTCCTTCAAAGTCCTCCAGCCATACCTCCGCCCCCGGCAGCAAAAGCTCCCGGCATCGGCCCGTGTTCTTCACGTGAGCCCGGACGAGCTGCCCGTCTATCTCCACTTCAGCGATAAACCGGTTCGGTCGAGCGATAAAATTTCCTTTACACATATTTTCATATTTCATGGATTGTATTTTAGCAGAAATTCCAGTATAATGGAAGGGTCGATGGGAAGTTTTAACCCTTCCTACGGCGTTGCCGCAGTATCGTCGACGAGTATTCTACGAAGGGGAGATTTTATGAAAGCACCAGATCCGGTAGCGTTCACTTTTTTTGGATTGGACATCAGATGGTATGGCATCCTCATCGGACTCGGATTTGTCATCGCCATTCTTTTATGCTATAAACGGGCGCCGAAACACGGCATCCAAAGCGACTATATTTTGGATTTTGCCATATTCCTGATTCCCGCCGCCATCATCGGCGCGAGAGCATACTATGTGATCTTCAGCTGGGAAAACTATGCGGGAGATATCGGCAAGATTCTGGACATCCGCAGCGGCGGACTGGCCATCCACGGCGGCATCCTCGCAGGCATCATCGTCGGCGTCTGCATCTGCAGATACCGAAAGATCCGCTTCTTGGAGCTGGCTGATCTGGTATTTCCGGCCGTAGCGCTGGCCCAGTCCATCGGCAGATGGGGAAACTTTTTTAATTCGGAAGCCCACGGCGGCCCTACGGATCTCCCGTGGGCCATCTACGTAGACGGGCAGTACGTGCACCCGACGTTCCTGTACGAATCTCTGTGGTGCCTGGCCCTGTTTCTCTTTTTGATGTGGATGGACCGGCGGCGCAGCTTTCCGGGACAGATCGCATGTCTGTACGGCATGCTTTACTCCCTGGAACGGGGACTTGTGGAGCAGCTTCGGACGGACAGCCTGATGATCGGCCCGTTTAAACAGGCCCAGGTGCTGAGCCTCTGCGTGTTCCTGTTCTGCCTGGCGGCATATATCATTTTGATGAAGAGAGAAAGAGAAAGAAAAAGAAAAGAGGAGTGAATCATATGAAATTAGGCATCGTCGGCCTTCCTAACGTAGGCAAAAGCACATTATTCAATGCCATTACAAAAGCTGGCGCGGAGGCGGCCAATTATCCGTTCTGCACCATCGAACCCAATATCGGTGTGGTAACCGTTCCCGATGAGCGGATCCGCAATCTTCACGAGATCTATCATTCCAAGAAGACCGTCTACACCACCATCGAGTTCTGCGACATTGCAGGCCTGGTCAAAGGCGCGTCAAAGGGAGAAGGCCTCGGCAACAAGTTCCTGGGCCATATTCGTGAAGTTGCGGCCATCGTCCACGTGGTCAGATGCTTTGAGAACGACAATATCGTTCACGTCAACGGGAAGATCGATCCCCTCTCCGACATCGAGACCATCAATACCGAGCTGATTCTCTCCGATATGGAAATCCTGGAACGCCGCATTACGAAAACCGCGAAGAATCTGAAGGGCGACAAATCCCTGCAGAAGGAACTGGATATTCTGAATAGGATCCATGACTTTCTGTCAGAGGGCAAGTCCGCCAGAGCCATGGAGCTGGACGAAGAGGAAGCCGAGTTCGTCAAGAGTCTGGATCTGCTTTCCTACAAGCCGATCATCTATGTGGCCAACGTCTCCGAGGAGGACGCCGCCGACGGTTCCGACAACCTCTACGTCAAAGCTGTCCGCGAATTTGCGGCCACAGAGGATGCCGAGGTCGTCGTCATCTGCGCCGAGATCGAACAGGAGATCTCCGAGCTGGATGACGAGGAGAAAGCCTTGTTCCTGGAAGAGCTGGGCATCAGCGAATCCGGCCTGGACAAGCTGATCAAAGCCTCCTACAACCTGCTGGATCTGATCTCCTTCCTGACCGCCGGTGAAGACGAATGCCGCGCATGGACCATCCGCAGAGGCACCAAAGCGCCGCAGGCTGCGGGCAAAATCCATACTGATTTTGAGAGAGGCTTCATCCGTGCCGAGACCATCGCATACGACAAATTCATCGAATGCGGCGGCAACATGGCTGCGGCTAAAGAAAAAGGTCTGCTCCGCTCCGAAGGAAAAGAATATGTGGTGAAGGACGGCGACATCATCACCTTCCTGTTCAACGTATAAGCGCGTGCTTGTTTTTTCTTGGAATCCATAGTAGAATAATAGTATCAGGCCAATCAAAATCGAAAGGAGAAAACCACATGGAAAAGATCATGGAATTTTTAAAAGAAGCGAAGCCTTGTTTTGTCGCTACCGCAGACGGAGACCAGCCATGCGTCCGTCCACAGGGTTTTACGATGGAGTACGACGGCAAGCTCTGCTACTGCACCGCTGACGAAAAGGAAACCTCCAAGCAGCTGAAGAAGAACCCGAAGGTCGAGATCGCAGCCTGCCAGGGAACCAAGTTCATCCGTATCCGCGGCAAAGCTGAATTTCTCGCAGACGAAGGCGCGGCGAAAAAGGCGCTGGAAATGATGCCTGCTCTGGAAAAAATGATCCGCCCGGGCAAATTTGAAATCTTCGCCGTGACCGGCGGCACCGCCGTTATCGCGGATCTGGCTACTGGAGAAACAGAGACCCTGGAGATTTAAGATCCAAATCTAAGATAGACTAAGATAAAGATCTAAGATCCAAAGAGAGCTTGAAGAGATCCCCGTGAATGGTCCCAGCCAGGGAAATGCTTGTAAAAAGAATTTCCCGCGGCCGCAGACTCCATAAGGGATCCCTCAAGAGAAGTACTTAAAAACAATCGGCCTATCAAAAATCCTGAAGCCCCTAGAAAAGGGATCAGGATTTTTTTATCGTCAGGACCCGCCTCTATTTCTAATTGTCTTCCATTTTACTTTTACTCCCGTTCTGCGCGGTTGACAAGTGCTTTCTGTTCTGTACTATGACGCACTATGATCCGCTCTCCTACTTCGCGCCCTTGGCCTCTGCCTTCGCCTGGAATTTTTCATTTTTCACGATGAATCTCTCGTGGGTGCCCTCGCCGATAAGCCCTGCTTCGTCATAAGCAGCCACTTTGAAAACCAGCTTGCGGCCGTCCACCTGAACCAGCTCGCTTTCGCAGTACACCTTCATGCCCAGCGGCGTCGCTGACAGATGGGCTACATCCAGATGGGTTCCCACCGTCCCCTCACCCTCGCCGAGCTGATCCGCCACGCTTTTCCACGCAGTGCACTCCATCAAAGCGATCATCGCAGGGGTTGCAAACACGTCCAGCAGTCCGCTTCCCAGCGCGGCTGCCGTATTTTCCTTTGTCACAATGACTTCCTGTCTGCCTTTGATACCTGTTTCTAACATTGTCCTACCTCCGTCATTTAAACTATATGCTAAGTATACCTTAGCTACCGGACAAATTCAATGAAAATACAGGGGGAATCTGCAAAATTTCCTGTTGCAATTTGTCGAAACTACAGTTACTATATATAGTAGTTTTATTTGCAAATGTTAAGGAGGAAGCATTTCAATGAAAAAATTCTTATCTGAATTCAAGGAGTTCATCTCCCGCGGCGATGTCATGAGCATGGCCATCGGCATCATCATCGGCGGCGCCTTTACCGCCATCGTCAATTCCCTGGTAAGCGACATCATCACACCGCTTCTGGGCGCTGTCATCGGCGGCCTGGACTTTACCGGCATCGCCATCACTGTGGGTGACTCCCAGATCATGGTCGGAAACTTCATCCAGGCCATCATCGTCTTCCTGCTGACTTCCCTGGTCATATTCTCCCTCATGAAGGTGTTCAATACCTTTATGAAGAAAAAGGAGGCGGAAGAGCCTGCGCCGGAACCGGAGATTCCGGCAGATATCGCCCTGCTCACAGAGATCCGCGACCTGCTCAAATCCCAGAAATAGACCAGGTTACTCCAATTCCAAAAAGATGTCCCAAAATATGCGAAGGGCAGCTCTTGCGAAGCAGCCCTTTTTGCGTTATAATAGATGCCAGTTGACCCGGTATCCTGGATCTGCCTTAGTTGCCCGTTTCGTTCGGATAAGCAGATTTGCCGGAAGCTCCGCTTCCCGCGAAGGATCCCGGCCATCCATTATTTTAGGAGGTATCCGGTTCATGGAATTCATCAATAAGAACGGCAAAGGACTGCTTCTCTGTCTGATCATCGCTGTTCCTTCCTGGTTTTTAGGCAAAGCGTTTCCGATCATCGGCGGCGCTGTCATCGCCATTCTGGCAGGCATGGTGGTCACTGTCTTTTTCAAAGAAAAAGGGGCCTTTGAACCCGGCATCAAGTTCACATCAAAGAAGATCCTGCAGTGGGCCGTCATTTTGCTGGGCTTCGGTCTCAATCTGAACGTTATCGTGGAGACGGGAAAGCAGTCCCTGCCCATCATCGTTTGCACCATCGCTACATCGCTGATCGTCGCCTTTGTTCTTCATAAAGCGATGAAGATCCCGGCCAACATCTCCACCCTGGTCGGTGTCGGCTCTTCCATCTGCGGCGGCTCCGCCATCGCAGCTACAGCGCCGGTCATCGACGCGGACGACGAGGAAGTGGCCCAGGCCATCTCCATCATCTTTTTCTTCAACGTGGTCGCCGCCATCGTCTTTCCGACCTTCGGCAGCCTCATCGGCTTTGATACGACTTCCGGAGAAGCCTTCGGCATCTTCGCGGGTACCGCTGTCAACGACACCTCCTCCGTTACGGCATGCGCCTCTACCTGGGACAGCATGTGGAGCCTGGGCAGCGCAACCCTGGACAAGGCCGTTACCGTGAAGCTGACACGTACCCTGGCGATTATCCCGATCACCCTGGTTCTGGCTTTCTGGCGCACGAAAAAACAAAACAACGCGTCAGAAGGAAAGAAGGTCAGCATGAAGGCCATCTTCCCGTTCTTCATCCTGTACTTTATCGCCGCGTCCGTCATCACCACCGTGGCGGTGTCCGCAGGCGTGTCAGCGGACGTCTTCTCCCCGATCAAAGAGCTTTCCAAGTTCTTCATCGTCTTAGCCATGGCGGCCATCGGTCTGAACACTGACATCGTCAAGCTGATCAAAACGGGCGGAAAACCGCTGATCATGGGATTCTGCTGCTGGGTCGGCATCACCGGCGTCAGCCTGCTCATGCAGCACGTACAGGGGCTGTGGTAGGCTATTCCAGCTCCACTTCCGGATGTTCCCTGTCCAAAATCGTGATCTCACACTGAGCGCCCAGACGCGTTTCCACCTCTCGCTTCAGATCGTCCATCACCTGGAGAAGCTCGTCATACCGGGCGGTGTCCACCAATTCACAGCACAGCATGGCGTTCTTTGTCTGCTCTGTCAGCATGGTCCGCTTTGATTCTCTCCAGGTCCAGCATCTGCAGACAGCGCCGCCGTTGTCCTTATATACCAGCTCCTCCGGGAACGGCGGATCGTTGTCATCGCTTCCGATCACGTAGAACGGTTCGCTGCCGTCAGCCTTGGTCAGCAGCAGATCGCCGTCCATGCAGTCGATATCCTCCCCGCCGCAAGGCATGGCGTGGGACAGAGATACGCTGTTGTAGATATCCACAATAGGATTGATGGTTCCCAGATGATTTTCCTTGGAAATTCTCTTCATCAAAGCCTCGATGGCGCATCTGGCCCCTTTCTTCGTCTTGAACTTCATGTACGCCTCCCGCCAAACTTTGATGACCCTGTTGTCCGAAAAATTTGGTTCCGTCAGAAAGGTCAGCGCCTTCTGCTCCGCTTCCCGTATCATCTGTTCATATCCGGCCTCATCATTCTGATATACGTTGGTCATGCCCCTGCATACGACGATGCCTATTTTGCAGTCCGGAAACATCTCCCAAAAATCATCTTTACAAATCAATTTCTTCATTTCACGTAAAATCTCCTTTCGTTTCTGGTTTCACTATAAACCAAAATATTAAAAAATGCAAGAAAATCAAAAGTTTCCAAGTTCTATCCGCATATATAATGGGTATACACATTACATAAGGAGTACAGAAATGTTTTACTATATGATCATCATCGGCCTGGTCTTTGGCTATATCAACGGCATGCACGACGGCGGAACCGTGGTGGCTACCACGATCTCCTCTCGTCTTCTTTCCCCTGCAAAAGCGGTATGTGTCGCCGGTATCGCCAACTTCCTGGGCGCGGCGGCTCTGGGTACGGCGGTCGCCTATACGATCTCAACAAATATCATCGATATCCGGCCTGTCCTGTCCGGGCCGCAAAGCCTTTGCTGCGCTTTCGTCGCCGCGGCTTTTACCGGCAGTCTTTTCTGGAATCTGCTGACCTGGGTGCTGAAGCTGCCTTCCAGCGCTTCCCACTCTATGATCGGCGCTATGATCGGCAGCGGCATCTGCGCTTATGGCCCTGCCTACATACAATGGCACTCCATCATGATCAAAGTCATCGCGGCCATGCTTTTCTCTCCCCTGCTTGGATTCGCGGCAGGCTACCTGTTCCTCCGGCTTCTGGAATATCTGCTGCGCAACGGCACCATCGTCTGGAACCGGCGCATTCAGCTGCTCCACAAGGGAAGCAGCTTTCTGCTGGCCTTCTGTTACGGCAGCAACGACGCGCAGAAGGTCATGGGTCTCGTCGCCATCGGGCTGGCAGGTTTTTATGGCACGGATATCCAGGTTCCTCTCTGGCTGCTCCTTGCCGCCTCCGCGGCGCTGGCGGTAGGAACCATGACCGGCGGTTACAATATGATCAAAACCGTCGGAATGGATATCTGCAAGATCGACATACAGAATTCCTTCGCGTCCCAAATGTCCACGATCTTCGTGGTCATGCTGGCCAATGTGACCGGGCTTCCCATCAGCGCGACCCAGGTGGTCACCTCCTCCGTCATGGGCGTAGGCGCCAGCAATACCCCTAAATCCGTCAACTGGGCGGTTACAAAGAAGATCCTGCTGGCGTGGCTGGTTACCATTCCCGCCTCCGCTCTGATCGGCGGAGCGGTATTCTATCTTTTGCGCCTGCTTTAAAAATTCGGCGGCTTTCGCCGCTTCAGAAAGGAAGAATACAATGTCAAAGAAAAGCTTTTTCAAAAAACAGGAACGGCCGAATTTCTATTATATGCTGACCCGTCAGTGTGAGATCACGTCCCGCGGCATCTCTCTGCTTTTAAAATATATCGATACCCGCGACGATGAGCTGGCGGAACAGATCGAGCACTGTGAAAAGGATGCTGACAAGGTCCGACGCAGCCTCATCGACTACGTAGAGAATTCCTTCATCACGCCGCTGGACCGTCACGACCTGTTCGCCCTGTCCCGCATCATCGACGACATCACGGACAAAATCAAAGACCTGAAGGACTTTCTCATCGTATTCCAATATCATCCGACCGATAAAAATCTGGAGATTCTGGGGCTCATCGACACCTCGATCTATGCCCTTACCTGCGCGATGAACGAATGGTCCCACGACCGGATCGAGAACTTCTGGGACTACCTGGTCAAGGCCAAGAAGAACGAGAATCAGGTAAAGCGCCTCTACTGGGAAGGGATCAGCGATCTGGAATTTCAGAAGCTTTCCCTGAAAGAGGTCATCATTCAAAGAGAATTCTCCAAGGACCTGAACAGCCTTGCCAACAAGATCGGCAAGGCCGCCGACAGGATCAGCGATATTAAGATTAAGTCGATCAAATAAAACAAAACCCTGGCTTCCGGATAAGCTATGATCCAGCCAGGGTCTTATATTCAATGATCATAGTGCCCTCTGCAGGAAGTGTGCGTTTATTCTCTGTCTGCCAACTGCAATATTCCTCCCATGCAGTTCTTCCCACAAAATTTTCATTCTATTCCTCAATCAATTCATGTTCTGACAGCTTTGCCCTGCCAGATTCAATATCATCTATGATCTGTTTTAAATACGTTATATTTTTTTCGGAATAGAATGGATCAATTGACACATCAAAAGGGATTCTCTTCTCCCGAGTTACTTTTCGTGCAAATATTGTAAATGCCGCAGTCATGCTTAATCCCAATTCTCTGCAGGTTTCCTCCATATTCCTCTTTAACTCGTCATCCATTCTGAAATTCACCATCGACTGTGCCATTCCATCACATCCTTCCTATTCCCATCATATCACTTCATTTTAAATTTGTAAAGCAAATTTCATATATTTGCTTTACAAATAATTTCAATTTCCGCTGAGATAACTCACAGTCCCGCCTGTTCCCGCAGCAGGTAGATTCTCACGGCGGAGGACAGCTCCGCGTAGAACTCGGCTTCCGTCTTATCCACAAGGCCGGTCAGTTCTCTGACCTTTGACAGCCTGTAACGTATGGTGTTGGGATGACAGGCGCAGTCCTGGGCCGTAGCGGCCAGATCCCCTTTGTTGCGCACAAACGTCAGACAGGTATGCAGAAACTCCTCCTTGTCCAGCAAAGGCGACAGAAGTTCGTCCGCGAACTGCCCCATGGAATAGCTTCCGGCCAGCGGCACCAGATAGCGAAGTACGCCGATCTGTCTATAGCTGTCATACGCTCTGCCGTCGATGATGCTGGCCGCGTACGTATGCCAGCCCTCCCGCAGGCACCGGTCTAATTCTTCGTAGGGACGGTAAACCTTACTGCGGCACAGCCATACGCTCCCCTCATCGATTGCCAGGCTCTCCATAGCCTCCCGCAGGATCACCTCAAACTTTTTCGGCTCCGCGAAGTCGCTGGTCAGGATCAAAAACAGCCCCTTCCGATAGCGGCAGAGCATGCACTTGTTTTTCAGGCTCTTATTGAGGTAAAAACTGCGCAGGATGCGGCGCACGTCCAGCTTCTCACCGTCCTGCGGCGGCCTGACGTAGACAGCCATGGCATACTCTTTAAAAAACAGAGAGATGCTTTTGCTGATCTGATTCACCTCTTCCTTCGGCAGCTGGCGCTCGATCATCTTCAGAATGTTCTGCTCCGCCAGGATTAAAGTATCTTCCTGCTGCACCGCGTCCATAATCTCGTAGATGATGTTTTCAAAATAGACGTTCTGCCCGAAGGCAAAGATGGGGTATCCCTTCTCGTTGGCAAACCTGACCACTTCCTGCGGCAGCTGTCCATATATGATATCCTTATAGGCAAAGGCGGACGTACCCATCTCGTACAGCATCTTCACGGCCTCCAAGATCCTTCCCTCGTCGTTATGGGCAAAGAGCAGGCTGGAAATGACGAAGCTTTCCTTATCAAAAGGGCTGTCGTTGTGATACTCGATATCCGGTGCGAATTCATAATCCGCGATGCCGGCAGAGCAGACAACCCGGTCCAGGCCTTTTTTGCCCGCCACCAGTTTCATCCCCTGCAGGCTTTGCAGCTGCAGCACATCTTTTACTTTCAGCGCCATATCATCCTCCTTATCGATTCGCTTAAAGGTTCTTTTAAAGCTCCCACAGCGTCATATCTCTCTCGTCGATATTCTCTACATTATGAGAAAAGCCAGGTGCGGCCCAAAATCCATACCTGGCTATATTATACTACAAAACCCTACAGTTCTCTCAGGAATTCTGTAAATTTTTCAAGTCCTTCCCGCAGGGTCCTGGAATCGTACGCGTATCCGATCCTGACGGCGCCTTCCATCTCAAAACACTCGCCTGGGGTAAACAGGACGCCCTTTTCTTTGATCAGTCTGACGCACAGATCGTAGGACGGCATGTCCTTGTCGTAGTACACCAATGCCGTCGTACCGGCCACAGGCTTCAGATATCTGACCTCCGGCGTTTCCTCTACCCACTGATCCAGAATAGCCCGGTTCTTGTTGAGGATCGCCCGATTTCTGGCAAAGATCTTCTCCTTGTTGGCCAGGGCCAGAGCCGCCAGCTTGTCATCGATAACGCCGCAGCTGATCGTATCGTAATCTCTGCGCTCATGACACAGGTGCAGCACCTCTTCGCTCTTGGTGGCGATCCATCCCATGCGCAGCCCCGCCATGGAGAACACCTTAGACATGCTTCCTACGGAAATTCCTTTGTCATAAAGATCCACGATGGATTCCATGTAGCTTTCATCTTCGGCGATGCCCCTGTAAACCTCATCGCAGAGCACGTAAGCGTCTACACTTTTGGCGATTTCAACGATCTCCCGCATCTGCTCCACCGGAATCCAGGAACCGGTAGGGTTGTTGGGATTGTTGACGGTGATCATCTTCGTATTCTCATCTACCAGGCTTCTCAGCACATCCAGGTTCGGCAGATAATCGTCCTCCAGCTTCAGCTGCAGGATCCGGACATCGGCGCCGATGGATTCAGGAATAGAATAATGCTGCTGATAGGTCGGCATGACGGACACCATGTTGTCCTCCGGCCCGATCAAAGCCGTAATGACCTGATTGTTGGCCCCGATGGCCCCGTGGGTCGGAATGACCTGTTCCGGCTTGAGATCCTGATACAGACTGGCTACGCCGCCCAGGAACTCCGGTGATCCGAAGATATGGCTGTAAGAGAGCCGCGTATCGGCCAGCTTCGTCATATAGCTGTTCACATCCTCGCCGCACAGCTCCAGCAGTTCCTTGATGGTAATGGAATCCACGCAGGTCTCGCCCAGGTTGTAAACCGCATCGTCCTCATACTCATTCATCCACCGTTCTACTTTAAATGTTTTGATTTTCATGCTTTCCACCTCTTTTATAGATTTACTTTTTCACCCAGCCCCAGCTCATCCGCCTTTGCCAGCGCCAGCTTTGCCGTCAAAAGATCCAGCAGCGCCGTGCCCGTGGCGTCAAAGACCGTGATCTGTTCATCGTACTCCCGTCCAGCAATCTGTCCCGTCAAAATTTCACCGATCTCCCCGGCGATATCCTCTTTTTTCAGGATGCCTTTCTGGATCGGTATCTCGATTTCACCTACATCGATGCACTGCGGTGTGTCGTCGGTGAAAACTCTGGCTTCGGAAAAGATTTTCGGGTCAATCTCCTCCTTACCGCTCATATCGCTGCCGATACAGCTGAAATGAGTCCCCGGCCTGACCCATTCCTTCCTGATGATCGGATCGCGGGACGGCGTTACCGTGATGATGATGTCGCTGTCTGCCGTATCACCTGCCAGATCCGTTACTGCCTCAAAGGTTGTCCGTCCCGGGTCTATGCCGAAATGTTCTTTCATCACCTGCGGCATGGAAGCGGTAAAGCGCTCCGCGTTTTCCTGACTCAGGCCGTCATAGACTCTTACCTTTTCCAGCTGCTCAAAGAGCGTCAGCATGGCCGCGATCTGAAACGCCGCCACATGGCCTGCTCCCACGACCAGCAGGTTTCTGGCGTCCGGCCTCGCCAGCAGCTTCGCGCCAATAGCTCCTGCCGCACCTGTCCGTATGCCTG